>JBAVZT010000235.1:0-4671 GCA_049588955.1 Rhodanobacteraceae bacterium
CCAAGCTGGCTCAACAGCAGCGCGCGCACGATCGGATCGGTGGCGGCGAGTCGTTCGGCGAACTGACTGCGATCGATCGGCGTGAGCACGCAATCGCTCAGCGCGCGCGCCGTTGCCGTGCACGGCGTGTCTTCGATCACCGACATCTCGCCAAGCAACCCGCCGGGACCGACTTCGTTGAGCAGGATGCGCGCGCCGAATTGCACGGTGCTGATCCCGACGCGGCCCGATTCGATCAGGAACGCGCCGCCCGGCGGATCGCCCTCGCGGAAAATGATTTCGCCGGCTTTGAAGGTTTCGCTGTATGGCTGCACCGCGCGATTCCCGGGAAGTGGTCTTGCCGCTAAAGGAATTATGGCGCCAGTCGGCATTCGTTCACAAAAAACAGGGGTCGCTCACGCGACCCCGAAATTGATACGGCGTCAACGGACAATCACGGCGAATTGAATGTTGCCGTGCAGGTCATGTCGGCGCTCATCGTTACGCTAGTGGCTGGAGATGTTGTTCCGCATGTGCCCCAGTCTGAAAATGGCGCCGCCGTGTCACCAGTGCTTTGCGCTACGAGTGCGACGACGGTGCCAGTTTCGAATGTGAACGTACAGGTTCTCGCCGTGTCCGGCGGTGTCGTGAAGGGACAGCTCGTCGGTTGCCCGGTTGGCGGTGAGAATCCCCCAGAGCCGCTCGTCACAGTAACATCGACCGTGTAGCTACCCTCGGCGGTTGAACCGTCGTTGTTCAATACGTTCACCGTCAAAGTTGCAGTGTCCACCACCGGCGGCGCAACCGGCGACTGGATCATGATCTGCGCCGACTGTCCCGCGGCCGTTATATCGAGGGTGCCGGCTGTCATCGCGGTATCCGAAGAGGGTACGTTGCTGGTGATGGCGGTGCCCTGCGTGCAGCCATCGACGCCGGTTGTGGCGGCAAAGGTTCCGCTTCCCGCCCGGCCGTCGACGCTGCCGCTGCCGCCGCCGGTGAACTCGTAGGCAAAACCAACGACGACACCGCGCAGCGCTATGCCCAATGCGTCGTTCACGCACACATTGATCGTTTGCGTGCTGTCGCCCGCGATGGTCAAGGGCGAGACGAACAGCGTCGCCGGGGCCAGTCCCGGGAAGACCAGTGTTCCGGCATCGACCACCTGGCGCGAGTCTCCGGTAATGCGATCGATTCCATCACCCTGCGCCCAGATCGCCACGGAGTTGCCCACCGAATTCACCGTGTAGGTGAGGCTTGCGTGGACCACGCCGGAATCGTCGGTGGTGCCCTGCGCGCTGATATTGCTGTGCTGCGCGCGTCCGATCAGGTAGGGCAGGACGGCACCGTAATCGACGCTGACGCCGGTGGTGTCGTTGCGGTTGAACGGGGACGCAACGTTCAGGCTGGTCGCGCTGTTGACCGTCTGCACGGTCTTGGCGCTTTCGAGGTCCGAATTGCCGTCGACCGCCTTGCCGAAAACGATCAGCGCATCGCCAGGACCGGCACCGCCGCCGGCTGTCGTGAAGTGGCCGCCCGGCGCAGTGAACAGCGTTCCGCCTTCCTGCGGATTGCCGTCAAAACCCGACAGCTCGAACTGGTTGTCGTCGGGCGCTCCGGGCGCTCCGACCGGCTCGTCCACCGCGCCGAATTGAATCGGCGTACCCGGGATGACGGGATTGCCCTGACGGTCCGTGGCCACCGCGCTGATGGCCAGGCTCAGAGTCGCGTCCGGATCGGGTGGGATTGACCCTGAACCCGTTGTCACCTGATCGGATATCGTATTGATCGTTATGGAAGGCAGATTCGGAGCAATCGTCGGCGACGTAATCTGAAGGCCGAACAGTTTTCCGTCCGACACGACCACGCTGGTCGTCGTCGACAGGGCATCGGCGATGCCGTTGGTCACATTGTTGTCGGCGCGGTCCACCGTGACGCGGATCTGAAGCGGCCCCTGCACGGTTCCGGACTGCACCGAGGCGCTGGCAACGCCGTGCACCGAATGCGTCGACACCGAGGTGCCGCTGACCGGACCGGCGACCGAGTTGGCCGACAACCGCGCGCCGCCGCCATCGCCGACGAGTTCCACCAGCACGTTGTCGACACCAGTGTTGCCGTCGACCGGATCGGGAACCGGCTGGTTGCTGCCGTCGAGCACCGAAATGGAAAGAACCGAGCTCTGTGTTCCGCCGGAGCCCGGAATATAGATACCGGGCGGCTGCGCAACGGCAGTAACAGTCGCCGGCAATGGGCCAGACGCGCTGGAGACCGTAAACGTCAGCGACGAGGACAAGCTCACACCGGTAATCGGATCGACCGCTCCGACCGTGAGCACCGCAGTGCCGGCGCGGCCGCGCGCGAACACGTAGCACACCGCGTGTCCGGTGTCCGAGTGCGCCTGGACGTTGCCGTAGTCGATCGCCGACTCGTCCTCGGTCGTTGTCGGATCGTCGAGGATATGGATGCTCGCGACCTCGATCGGGCTGATGCTGCATGACAGATCCTGCCCGGAAACCGGCGTGCCATCGGCGTTGCGCCAGTTGATGTCGACTTCGGCCGAAAACGGCGAAGTTGGAAACCATGCGCTGTTGGAAGCGTTGAGCGGCAACATCGTGGTAGTCGCGGTCAGCGTGATGGTACCGCTCTGCGGAGGCGTGAATGCGCCGTGGCCGTCACCGCCGCCGCCACCACAGGCGGAGAGCGCGAGGCCGGCCAGCAGCAGCGTCAGGGTCTTGGCGACAAGATTCATAGATATTCTCCAAAGGCGCATATGGTTTCGTGTTCGGCTCGTGTCGCCACGATCACTTGAGGCTGTCGCTGAGTATGCGGGGCGTGACAAAAATCAGGAGTTCCGCCTTGGTGTCGTTGCGCTGGGTCTTCTTGAACAGATTGCCGAGAACCGGCACGTCGCCGAGGAACGGTACCTTGGTCAGATTGTCCTGCTTGTTCACCTCATATACGCCGCCGAGTACGACGGTCTGGCCGTTGTCGACCAATACCGCCGTGTTGATCTGGCGCGTATCGAGCTGCGGCACCTGACCGCCGCCCGGTACGTTGATGAAGCCATTGAGCGCGTCCTTCTTCACGTTCAGATTGAGGTAGATGCGATCGTCGGCCGTGATCGTCGGCGTGACCTTGAGTTCGAGCACGGCTTCCTTGAACTGCACCGTCGCCGTGCCGACACCGCCGGCGCCGGAATTCTGGAAGGTGACGTATCCGATTTCCTGGCCCTGCTTGATATCGGCTTCCTTGTGGTTGGCCGTGATCACGCGCGGCGTGGAGATGACTTCGCCGCGTCCTTCGGTCTGCGCCGCGGACAATTCGAGGTCGAGCAGATAGTCCGCACCGAGGATGGCCAGACCGAAACTGCCGGCCGGATTGGTCGCCGGCATGTTGACGTTGAGGCGATCGCCCAGGGACGGTACCGCGATGCCGCCCGGCACCACGCCGGGCGCGACATTGGGCAGGCTGCGCGTTCCCGGCTGAAAGCGGTTGCCGAGAGCGACGTTGCTCATCGCGTCGGTGCCCGCTGCGGTGCCCGAGGTCGAGATGACGTTGCCGTTGCTGTCCTCGTAGCCCCCGCTGACGCCGAAGCGCACACCGAGTTCGCGCGCGAAACTGTCGGTGGCAACGACGATGCGCGACTCGATCAGGACCTGCTGGACCGGTCGATCGAGCACCGAGACGAGCTGTCGAATCTCCGCGATCTTCGACGGAATATCGCTGACCAGCAACGTGTTGGTGCGATCGTCGTAGGTAACGCTGCCGCGCGTCGACAGGAAACCACGCTGGGTCTGGCCACCGGTGCTGCCGCCGCCGGCAGTCTGGTTGGTCTTGGCTTCCTTGGTCAGCAGGTCGGCAATGTCCTTGGCCTTGCCGTAGCTGATCGGAATGTAATCCGATACCAGCTCCTCCTGCTCGTCGTGCTTCATGCGCGCGTTCGCGATCGCCTGTTCACGCTCGGCGATTTCCTTCTGCGGCGCCACCCAGATCACGTTGCCTTGCTTTCGCTTGTCCAGACCCTTGGCCCGTAGCACGATATCCAGCGCCTGATCCCACGGCACATTGATCAGCCGCAGCGTGACATTGCCCTGCACGCTGTCGGAAACCACGATGTTGAGATCGGATACGTCCGCGATCAATTGCAGCACGGAGCGCGTTGGAATGTCCTGGAAATTGAATGTGACGCGGCTACCGCTGTAGACCGGCTCGGCATTCTTGCCTTTGGGCTTCTCGGCTTTTTTCGGCGACACCTCGACCACGTACTCGTTGCCGGTCTGATAGGCCAGTTGTTCGAACGGCGGCGTTGCATTGATCTGCATGCGCACGCCGGAACCATGAGTGCGCGTCTCGATCGATTGCACCGGCGTGGCGAAATCCAGCACGTCCAGCTTCTGCGCCAGACGCGGCGGCAGGGTGACGTTGAACAGGTCGAGCACGATCCGGTCACCTTCGCGCTTGACGTCCGCGTTGGCGCCAGGCCCCGAAAAACTGACCAGCACGCGGCCTGCAGCGTCCTTGCCGCGGCGAAAATCGACATTGGTGACGGCCAGTCTTTGCCCGCCGGAAACACGCTTGGTCGGATCAGTCACGGCCACGGCGGTGGCGTTCGCGCCGGACCCGGCGGCGCTGCTGCCGACGCTCACCACCAGGGTGTTGCCGCTGACGCGAGTGTCGTAGGCCGCGGGCCGGTAC
>JBAVZT010000236.1:0-3764 GCA_049588955.1 Rhodanobacteraceae bacterium
GCGCCGCGGCCCCCGAACTACAGATACGGGCGACTCAGGCAGTTGTTACGTCTTCTGCTTGCAGACCCTTCTGGCCCTGCACCACGCGAAAACTGACCTTTTGTCCTTCCTGCAATGTACGGAACCCGTCGCCGGCGATCGATCGGAAGTGCACGAACACATCCGGACCGTTATCGCGACTGATGAAGCCAAACCCCTTGCTTTCGTTAAACCACTTGACGGTGCCGATCTGTCGATCCGACATGGAGCTCTCCACAAACATTTCAAGGTTGCTCGCGCACCCCGGTTGAAGGGGATGCACACCGCTGGATTTGCCGGCGTGGCCGAAGCGACGCGGCGAAACGCCGATCGACGCCGCATCGGGTCTGGCACACAAGGACCGCTCAAACACAGCGCCCGCAGTGTAACCGAGTCGCAAGCGACGTGCGAACGGACCGCCAATCACGGCCATTCGCTCTGTCGTACCGCTCCAGTGACGTCGAAAATGCACGACCGTCAGCCGAATCGCGGGCTGGAAAACCTCGTGCGCGCGCCGGAAGGCTGACCGCCGGCAGCACCCACGGCCGAGACACGCTAAAGCAACCCTTCTATCGGCAACAGGCCAAACAGCGCCGACTGCAGCCGCTTCCACCCGCTCACATCGGGATCCCGGGTGTAGGTGACGCGGTGTCCATCCTTCTCGGTTACCCACAGAACATGCCGTGTGCCGCCACGCGTCCCGTCTGCCGGCGAGAGCACGACATGGTAACTGTTGCTCGGAGCCGAAACCTGGCGGAAATAGCTGGTGACGGCGTCAGCCAGCCCGCGACTGTCGACGACAACACCCATTTCGGTATTCAGCAGTGCCGAGCGCGGATCGATGTTGAGCGAGCCGATAAAGGTCAAGTGGTGATCGACGACCATGGCCTTGGCATGCAGACTGACTCCCGATGAAGTGCCAAACCTCGTGGTCTGCGATGCGTTCGCCTTGCTCGGGCGCAACTCGTACAAGTCCACTCCGGCATCGAGCAGGCGGCGCCGGTATCGCGCATAGCCGGAATGAACCACCGCCTCATCGTTGGAGGCCAGCGAGTTGGTCAGGACCTTCACACCGACACCATGCTGCACCACACCGGCGAGGAACCGCGTCCCGCTGTCGCCCGGAATGAAATACGGCGAGATCAACAGCAGTTGCTTTTGTGCGGCCTGCAACATGACCTTGAGCTGCGGACCGATACGGAACTCGCGACTGTCCTCCTTGTCGACATCGATCTTCTCGGGTTGATCGGCCAGCAGCTCGGCGTCGCCCCAGAACCACTCGCCGCGTCGCGCCGCGCTCGCTCCGCCAGGCAATACATTGAACAGGTTTTGCGCATAGTCGGACTGGGCGAATGCGCGCGCATCGGTCTTGAGCACATTGCGCAGGCGATCAAGGTCGCGCGCAGTCGCGTGGGTGGTGCGAAATGCCGTGACCGGATACGCCGCGTTGCTGTTCCAGTAGGCGTCGAAACTGCGCGACGCGGCCGGAACGACCGGTCCGATTGCGACGACATCCAGATCGCGGAACTGGGGTTTGTCACCGACACTGAAATACTCGTTGCCGATATTGCGGCCTCCGACGATCGCGACGTCGTTGTCGACGATGAAGGACTTGTTGTGCATGCGCCGATTCAACCGGCGTCCGTCAAGCAGAATCTGCAAGCCTTGCGACAACAACGAGCTGTCGCGCGAATAGAACGGATTGAACAGACGCACCTCGATGTTGCGATGGGCATCGAGCGCGGCGAATTCGCGATCCCGGCCGGCCACGTTGATGTCGTCCAGCAGAATGCGCACGCGTACGCCGCGATCCGCTGCGGCGAGCAGGCGCTGCGCGACCAGCCGCCCGGTCGCATCGTTGTGGAAAATGTAGTACTGCACGTCGATCGAATGCGCCGCGTGATCGGCCAGCGCGATGCGGCTCAACAGCGCATTGGTGTTCAGGGTGAGCAGACGAAAACCCGATTGGCCCGCGTGCGCGGAGGTTTCCGAGTGGACATAGCGCGCGGTCGACGTATCGAGCGCCGGGGTGACGGCGCGCGACGGCAGTTTGACAAAATCCGGTCGCACCGAAGAGCACGCCACCAGCGTCAACGCCAGCGCCGCCAATCCCGTTCGCCACAGAACTCCAGCCGATGTCATCAGCAATCCGATGCAGGGTTCGCGAAAGTACCACGCATTCTCGATGCAGGTCCGGGGCTCGTCCAGTCAAGTTCGATCGGGATTGTCCGAACGTTCATCCGCGCCGCGAATCCATGTCCTCGTTCCGGCTGGGTTAAGCCGGATGGATTAGTTTGACTGCACGCCGATTTTCAACCGCGAGGAAGATGCCATGAGTACTTGCGTATCCGCCGGTCTTGCGTTGGTTCTGGTCGCCGCTTCGGCCAGCGCACGAGCGCAGACCGATTCGATGCAGACCAGTGGCGATGCGACGCATACGACCACGTATCAGACCGCCAACGGGCCGCTGATCGTCAACTGGGGGCAGCCTGCCGCACAGCCGGCCGGCCCGGCTCCCGATTTCGCGCAGCTCGACCGCAATGGTGATGGGCGCATCAGCCAGGATGAAGCTGCGGGTTATCCGTTGCTGGCGGACGATTACATTCACGCCGATCGCAACCGCGATGGCTCGGTCTCCAAATCCGAATACGTTCACTGGACCAGCGAGCAATAGTCGGGGGCAGCCGACCCCTGCCTTTCGGCCTGTTCGCGGCGTGCTGGCATCGGGTACCCTGCTCGGGTCGTATCGACCCGAGGAAGAACACCCATGCGCGCCGTTGTCTTGCGTATCGTTCCGCTCGTCGCCAGCGGGTTACTGATCCTGTCGGCCGGTGCCGCCGCCCTGGAAGCCGACAACGCTTCCGACAGTGCCACGTCGATGACCTCCTCTGCGGGTGAAATGTTCGGATTCACCTCGCAGAATGCGGCCGATCAGCGCTCGATCGAGAGCCGGTTCGATGTGCAACTCAATGCGGCCAATCAACGCGACTGGCTCAAGACCATGTCGTCGGCGCCGAATCAGGTCGGGTCTCCGCACGACAAGGCCAATGCCGACTTCATGCTGGGCAGGTTCAAGAGCTGGGGATGGGATACGCACATCGAAACCTTCGACGTGCTCTATCCGACGCTCGAATCGCATTCGCTCCAACTCATCTCGCCCACGCAATACACCGCAAACCTGAGCGAACCGCCGATTGCCCGCGATGCGACATCCGCCCAGACTGCGGACGTCCTCGCACCGTATACGATCTACGGCGCCGATGGTGACGTGACCGCCGATCTGGTCTATGTCAATTACGGCATGCCCGACGACTACAAGCAGCTCGCTCGCCGCGGCATCAACGTCAAGGGCAAGATCGCGATCGCGCGCTACGGCGCCGGTTGGCGCGGGCTCAAGCCCAAGCTCGCCTGGCAGCACGGCGCGATCGGATGCATCATTTATTCCGATCCGCACGAAGACGGCTATCGCGCAGGCGATGTGTATCCGAAGGGCGGCACGCGACCCGAGGAGGGCGTGCAACGCGGCTCGGTCGAAGATATGCCGATCTATCCGGGTGATCCGTTGACGCCGGATGTCGGCGCCACCCGGAATGCCAAGCGCTTGTCGCTCGCCGATGCCCGGACGGTACTCAAGATTCCGGTCATGCCGATTTCCTACGGTGACGCCAAGCCGTTGCTGGCGGCGCTCGGCGGCCAGGTCGTACCGAGAGACTGGCAGGGTGCGCTGCCGATCACCTATCACTTCG
>JBAVZT010000237.1:0-3047 GCA_049588955.1 Rhodanobacteraceae bacterium
GGACCTGTCCGAGTGCGCCGGCCTGGTCCTCGGCAGCCCGACGCGTTTCGGCAACATGGCGGCGCCGCTCAAGTATTTTCTCGATGGCACCGGTGCCGAATGGGCGTCCGGGACGCTGGTCGGCAAACCCGCCGGAGTGTTCACCTCCACGGGCACGATGCACGGCGGTCAGGAAACCACGTTGCTGTCGATGATGCTGCCGCTGCTGCACCACGGCATGCTGCTGGTCGGCATTCCGTACACCGAAGCGGCGCTCAACCGGACGTCGACCGGCGGTTCCCCTTACGGAGCAAGCCATGTTGCCGGCGTATCCGGTGAACGCCCGACCAGCGACGATGAGCGGGAGCTCGCGCGTGTACTGGGCCGCCGCGTTGCCACGATCGCGGCGAAGCTGGGACGCGGCGCTTGAACGCGAACGCCCGTGAAATCGGTATCGGTGCGTGGGTCGGCCTGGTTTTGCTGCAGTTCGCCTGGTATCCGTGGCTCGCGCCACCGACGCGCGCGGATCCTTTGCTCGCATGGCTTCTGACCGTGACGCCGCTGCTGCTGCCGCTGCTCTCGTTGCGACGCGGATTGCGACGCGCCCTGTTGTGGGCCGGTATCCTGAGCCTCGCGTATTTCTGTCACGGCGTCGTCGTGGCCTGGCTCGGTGGCGCCGCTCGCTGGCCGGCATTGATCGAAGTCGTGTTGTGCGTGATCCTGGTTGCCACGCTCGGCTGGGACGCGCGAAGCGACCGGCGACACGGAAGCAACCGTTGATGCGCGCACGCGCTGCCGCTCAACCGGGGGTCCTATAATCGCTCCACGCGGCGCGATTGCAGCTGCGCCGCAAAATCTGGAGTCCGATGGATTTCATCCAGCCAGCTGCCGAGCTCGGCAACCAGTACCGCGACGATCGCGCGCTGCGTTCATGGCTCGAACGCGCGCTTCCTGCGAGCGTGCGGACGGCAATCGAACCCGACCTGGCTGAACTCGGCGAACATGCCGTCGAGGCCTGGCGCGAAGCGCGTTCGCGTTCGCCAGGTGAACCCCACCTCACGCGCTGGGATGCGTGGGGTCGACGCATCGATCGGATCGAGATCACACCGGTATGGCAACAGGGCCGGCAGATGTCCGCACGCTACGGCCTGGTTGCGGCCGGTCACGATGGGACGCATGGAATCCACGCGCGCAGCGATCAGTTCGCGCGTGCTTATCTGTATCACGTCGCCAGCGAGTTCTACACCTGCCCGCTGGCGATGACCGACGGCGCCGCGACGGCGCTCAAGGCCTCGGGTAACCACGCGCTGATCAATCGCGCAGTGCCGCATCTGACCAGCCGCGATGCCTCGACACTGTGGCTGTCCGGACAATGGATGACCGAGGCGGCCGGCGGTTCGGATGTTGGCCGTACCGCGACCATCGCGCGCCGCGATGAGGCCGGCCGCTGGCGCCTGACCGGGCGCAAATGGTTCACTTCGGCCGTGATCGGCGAAATGGCGCTGACGCTTGCGCGTCCCGAAGGCGCCGGCGGGGGTGCCGATGCGCTCGCGTTGTTCCATGTCGAAACCCACGATGCCGACGGCAACTGGAATGGTGTTCGCGTCGAGCGTCTCAAGGACAAGCTCGGCACACGTGAACTACCAACGGCCGAGATCCAGCTCGAAGGTGCGATCGCCGAACCGGTCGGCGCACTCGATCACGGCGTGCGATTGATCGCGCCGATGCTCAATGTGACGCGAACGTGGAACGCGGTGGGAGCTCTCGCGACGATGCGCCGGTCGATTGCGCTTGCCGGCGACTATGCGTTGCGCCGCAATGTGTTCGGACGAGCACTAATCGATCAGCCGCTGCATGCCGCGACGCTGGCCGATATGCAGGCGGAGTTCGAAGCCGCGTTCCATCTGGTTTTTTTTGTGACCGAGCTGCTCGGCCGCAGCGAGCATGGAAGCGCAAGCGCCGATGAAGTCATCCTGCTGCGCCTGCTGACGCCCCTGGCAAAGTTGTGGACCGGCAAGCTCGCAGTCACCATCGCAGCGGAAACCTGCGAAGCGTTCGGCGGCGCCGGCTACATCGAAAATACGGGCATCCCGCAGCTCGCGCGCGATGCGCAGGTGTTTCCGATCTGGGAAGGCACGACCAACGTGCTCGCGCTCGATGTGCTGCGCGTGCTGAGTGGTGCCGGACTCGACGCGGCGCTGCGTGCGATGGCCGGCGTGATCGACGAAACCGGTACCGATGCAGCAGCGCCTGCGCGCTCGGTGCTTGACACCGTGCGGATCTGGCTCGATCAGCGCGCCGGCGACCGCACTGCGCTCGAGCTAGGCGCGCGCGGTCTCGCGTTGACACTTGCACGCAGCTTTGCCGCGCTGCTGCTTGCACGCCATGCCGCATGGGCGCGGCGTGAACAGGTTGACGCGCATGCAGATGCCGCATTCAACGTGTTCGCGCGCCACGGGCTGACGCGCCTCGAAACGCACGATGCGGCTGAAACGGCGTTGCTTGCACGCGCCTGAACCGGCCCCGAAACGCGATATCGAGGATTGCGCATGCAACACCTGACCATCGTCACTACCGGCGGCACGATCGACAAGATTTACTTCGATGAGAAATCCGCGTTCCAGATCGGCGCGCCGCAGATCGGCCAGATACTCGACACGCTTGGTGTCGGTTTCACTTTCGAGGTACTCGCGCTGCTGCGCAAGGACAGCCTGCATATCGATGCGGCGGACCGCGCCCTGATCCGAACGACGATCGAAAACCAGCCCCACCGGCACGTTTTGGTCACTCACGGCACCGACACGATGGTCGAGACCGCTCGTTCGCTGGCCGGCATTGCCGACAAGGTGATCGTGCTGACCGGCGCGCTCAATCCCGCGCTGTTTCGCGGCAGTGATGCGGTATTCAACATCGGCTGCGCAGTGGCGGCCGTGCAGGTTCTACCCTTCGGTGTCTACATCACGATGAACGGGCGCATCTGGGATCCGGCGCGGGTGCGCAAGAATCGTGACGCCAATCGCTTCGAGCAGGCCTGACGGAAGCGCGGGCCATGGGGGCCCGCGCCATTG
>JBAVZT010000238.1:0-2580 GCA_049588955.1 Rhodanobacteraceae bacterium
GTCGCGCGCGCGTCGACTTGCCGGCCGGGCCTCGCGTGGCGCTTTCGAGCCGGTCAAGCGTGGCTGCTCCGGCGCCGGGCGAACCCTTCGTTTATACGTTGACGGTACGCAACGCCGGTACCGTCGATGCGGCGGGCACAATCATTCGCGATCCGGTGCCGGTCGGCCTGGCCGAATTCGATTGGAGCTGCGCCGGCGGCGCGTGTCCGCGCAACAGCGGATCGGGATCGCTGCATGAGGCAGTCACCCATTTTCCGGCTGGCTCGTCGCTGACCTACACGATAAGCGCGAAATCCGTCGGCGATCCGCCCGCTCGCATCACCCAGATGGCGACCGCGAATCCGCCCTATGGCGGCAGTTGCGGCGACGGTGACAATATCCACCTGCCGCCCTGCGTTGCGGCCACGATCAGTCCCGCCGGCTCGGGACGGTGCGGTACCGCCGGCTCGCCGCCCTGTGCGCCGCCGAGCACGCCGACGCCCGATGGTACGGTTCCGCAAATCGGGATCGACAAATACAATCTCAACGGATCTGCCGGGGCGGGCGATTCCGTGCAATACATTGTTTTTCTGCAAAATAGTGCCGCCAATGCGGCCGCCAATGGCACGGTGTTGACCGATGATCTCCCTGCGGGAATCGCGAGCTTCGATTCGTGGACCTGCTCGACCGTGTCCGGCAATGTCCAATGCCCGAACTCTGCAGGCAGCGGGGCGATCAACGAAACCCTGGATTTTCCACCGTCCAGCAGTGTCGAGTACATGATCAATGCGACGGTGGATTCTTCCCCGCCGACCTATATCACCAATGTGGCGACGGCAACGCCGCCGGTCGGCATCGGGGCGGTGTGTGGTGACGGCTCGCAACCGCCGTGTTCCTATCAGGACATGCTGCCCACGGTTCCGGTAATCGATGTCGGCAAATTTCTGGGTATCCCCGGATCCCCGAACGGCGCCACGGAATCTTCGCCGCTTGGCAACGGCTCTTCCACACCTCCGGGCAGCAATGTCACGTACACGGTGTTCGTCTACAACGGTGGTGCGGACTTGCCGGGTGGCATGCCGTTGACGATCAGCGATCCGGTCCCTGCGGGCCTCGACAACGTTACCTGGACTTGCTCCGCGTTCGGCGGTGGGCAGATTGGATCGAGCGATCCGCGAGGTTTCGGCTGCCCAAATACCAGCGGCACGGGCGATATCAATGAAGTCGTGACGACGCTCCCCAACAGTTTCGAATTGGACTACACGATCATGGCCACGGTGGACGCCAATCCGCCCGGCAGCATCACCAATATCGTCACCGTCACGCCGCCGTCAGGCAGCATCTGCTTCGATGGTTCGACGCCACCGTGCGGCGCCCAGGTCCTCACGTACACGCGACCCACCGTGAGCGTGGCCAAGACCGCCGATCAACAACAACTGGTGCCCGGCGGGGTGGTCACTTACACGGTGACGGTCGGCAATTCCGGCGATGATGCAAACGGAACGGTGTTGCGTGATCCGGTGCCTTCCGGTATCGATCAATTCTCGTGGACCTGCACCGGATTCGGCACACAGTGCCCGGCCGATTCGGGCACGGGAGGACTGGTCGAGCAATTCGGAGTGTTCCCGGCAGGTGCCCAGGCCGTCTATACCATCACCGCGCAGGTCAGTCAGGACGCGGTGGGCAGCGTGACGAACATCGCAAACGTGACGCCGATCGCCGGCGGAGTCTGTGAACAGGGGGTGTGCGACGCGGCGCTGACGATCCCGGTCGCGCCGGTTCCGATGGCCAATCTCACCGTGACCAAGACGGCAGGTGTCACCGAAGCGATACCCGGCCAACCGATCACCTACACAATTCAGGTGACCAACATCGGCGATGCGGCGGCGATCGACACCGTCCTTGCCGATCCGCTCCCGACCGGCCTTTCCGGCTTCGACTGGACCTGCACGAGTTCGACCAACGAATGCCCGAATGCGAGCGGCAGCGGCGACATCAACGAAACCATACCGATGCTCACCGGCGAAGTCACTTACCAGGCAACAGCATTGGTGGACCGGCAGCCTCCGCCGCCCGCGATGATCGTCAACGTCGCGACGATCACGCCGGCGAACGGAGCAACCTGCGACCAGGACGTGTGCACGGCAACGTCCTCGGTGCCGACCGGCATGCCGGGCGCGGCCCAGATCAACGTCAGCAAGACCACGCAGGATCAGCAGGCCACACCAGGGGGGCAGGTTTCCTATTTCGTGTCCATCTCGAATAGCGGTCAGACGGATGCCGGTGCGGTGACGATCGTGGATCCGATACCGACCGGCCTGACGCAATTCACCTGGACCTGCGGCGGCGACGGCGCGATCTGTCCGAACCCGAGCGGCACCGGAGCGATCAACCAGTCCATTGCGACGCTGCCGGTGAACGGGTTCATCGGCTACGACATCACGGCAACAGTATCGCCGACCCCGCCGCCCGACGTGACCAACACGGCGACCGCAATGCCGGCCGACGGCATGGGCTGCACGGCCACGAGTTGCACCTCGTCGGTCACCCTGCCGACCGGCACCACCGGTGCACCGTCGATCATGGTGACCAAGTCCACAC
>JBAVZT010000239.1:0-4120 GCA_049588955.1 Rhodanobacteraceae bacterium
ACGCGCTGCCCGAGAAACGCCAGCGCGGCACCCAACGTGGGCAGCGGCGCCGCGATATCCAGCACAAGCGCATCCTCTCTCTTGCTGAGTTTGCGGCCGGACCCATCGAGCGCGAGCGGCAGATGCAGGTAGTCCGGGCGTTGCAGACGCAGCAATCGCTGCAACAGGATCTGGCGCGCCGTCGAGTCGAGCAGGTCGGCGCCGCGCACAACCTCGGTAACCCTGGCGTCGGCGTCGTCGACGACCGTGGCGAGTTGATAGCTGATGGTGCCATTGGCGCGTTGAACGACAAAGTCATCACACTGTTGCCGTTGCGGGCCGAGTGCGTGGTCCTTGAAGCGTATCGGGTTGCGCGGCGCACGCACGCGCCACGATGTGGGTCTGCCCGATTCCGGTGTCCGGATGCAGCGCGGCGGATGCGTGCCGTTGAACGGGACAAGGTCGCCGCGCGTGCAAGCACACGCATAGATTGCGCCGGCCTCGCGCAGTCGCGCCAGTGCATCGATATGAAATGCGCGGCGCCGGCTCTGATAGATCACCGGTTCATCCGGTTCCAGACCATGCGCGGCCAGCATGACGAGAATCGAACGCGCGGCGCCTGATCGCACACGTGGGGCGTCGATGTCGTCGATGCGCACGAGCCAGCGGCCGTGTTCGGCTCGCGCACGCAGCCAGCTTCCGAGAGCTGCGACGAGCGACCCGAAGTGCAACGGTCCGCTCGGTGACGGTGCGAAGCGCCCGCGATAGATCGACCGGTCCGGCTTCATGTTTGCGACCCGTTTGTTGCTGTGACGAAAAGCGGCGACGCAATGGCGACAAATCGGCGCGATCGGGAAAAGGCCGTCGGTCCGGGCCGCAGGGATCGCGAGCTCAGGCCGCAAGCGGCGACGGCTATGCTAGCCTGCCTGGTGGCGAGTCGCAGCCGTTTCGGCAACGGCCCGGACAGGCAATGGTTCTTGCAGGTCATCGGGAAAGAATGGTTTTTTTCAGTGCATTGCGCGAACTCGATGCGACCCAGCGCAGGGTCGTCTTCGCGAGCTTTCTCGGCTGGACGCTTGATGCGTTCGATTATTTTCTGCTGGTGTTCGTCATTCCGGAAGTCGCGCGCGATTTCCACGTCGGCATTCCGGAGGTTGCGTTTTCGCTGACCCTGACGCTGGCGATGCGACCGCTCGGCGCCCTGATTTTCGGGCGCCTGGCCGATCGCTATGGTCGGCGTCGCATACTGATGATCGACATCGTACTGTTCGCGGTGCTCGAAGCGGCGTCGGCGCTGGCGCCCTCGCTCGCGGTTCTTCTCGTCGTGCGCGCGTTGTTCGGCATTGCGATGGGCGGGGAGTGGGGAATCGGTGCCTCGCTTGCGATGGAATCGATCCCGCCACGCTCGCGCGGTCTCGTTTCGGGTCTGCTGCAGGAAGGCTATGCGGTCGGCTATCTGATTGGCGGATTGTTCTACCTGCTCCTGTTCGACGCGATCGGTTGGCGGGGCATGTTCGCGCTCGGCATTCTGCCGGCGTTGCTGGTCCTGTATATCCGTCGACACGTACCGGAGTCGCCGGTCTGGCTTGCGGGCAATGCGCATACGCACACGCCACCGCGATTGTTCGAGGCGATGCGCGGGCGCTGGCGGCTGTTCGCCTATCTGGTCGTGCTGATGATGGCGTTCAACCTGTTCAGTCACGGCTCGCAGGATCTGTATCCGACCTTCCTCAAGCAGCAGATGCATTTCGATACGTTGACGGTCGGGTCGCTCGTGGTCGTGCTCAATCTCGGAGCGATCGTGGGTGGCCTCCTGTTCGGCGCGTGGTCCGAGCGCATCGGGCGCCGCCGCGCAATCATCATCGCCGCGCTGCTCGCGCTGCCCGCGATCCCGCTGTGGGCGTTCGGCGCTTCAATCGTGCTGCTCGGCATCGGCGTTTTTCTGTTGCAGGTGATGGTGCAGGGCGCCTGGGGCGTTGTACCGGTGCATCTGAACGAACTTTCGCCCGATGCGGTGCGCGGCACATTGCCCGGTTTCGCTTATCAGGGCGGCAACCTGCTGGCGTCGATGATCGCACCGGTGCTCAGCGTACTGGCGCTGCGCAATGGCGGTGACTACGCGATGGTGATGGCGATCTTCATCGCGTGCGTTGCGGTGTTTCTGGCCATCGTCACCGCGCTCGGGCCGGAAGCGCGCGGCTCGCCGTTCGGGGGAGTGGCGCCGGATGCGGGCGGCCGCTGACGCGCTACCTTGAAGCTGCTAGGCTCGCGCGCCTCGAGCGATGACAGGACCGGTCATGCAGGTCGCGGCCGACAATGTGGTTTCGATCCATTACAGCGTAACCGATGAAACCGGGGAGCGGCGGGATTCCTCGCGCGATCGCGGTGAGCCGCTGGCCGTCCTGATCGGCCACGGGAACATCATCGCGGGCGTCGAAAAAGCACTGCTCGGCCGTGAGGCCGGGGAGCGTTTCACGATCGAGGTGCCTCCCACCGAAGGCTACGGCGAGCGCCGCGAAGGCATGATCCAGCGCGTGCCCAAAAAATATTTTCAGGATGCCGCACACCTGAAACCGGGCATGTCCACCATGCTCGCGATGCGCGAAGGCGGCCAGCGCATGGTTACGGTGCACAAGATCGGCGCCAGCGTGATCGACGTCGATCTCAACCCTCCGCTGGCCGGCCACACCCTGCATTTCGACATCGAGGTTATCGACGTCCGCGACGCCACCGACGAGGAGATCGCGCACCATCATGTACACGCGGCTGGTGGCCACGCGCATTGACGGCGCTTGCAATGCCGCCGGCATGGCGATCGCACCGGGGCGGCGTGCTGCTGTGTTAGCGTTGGCATGAACGCTTCCGGGAGGGCCGCATGAGCCAGCGTATCGCCTTCGTCGCCAGCCAGACCGATGATGCGCAGGCCGCGCTGACCGCGCTTGCCGGGCGTTACGATGCGGCGCCGCTCGATGAGGCCGATGTCATCGTGGCGCTCGGCGGTGACGGGTTCATGCTGCGCACACTGCATCGGTACCTGCACCGTCGGGTTCCGGTCTACGGGATGAAACTCGGCGCGATCGGGTTCCTGATGAATCATCACCACGCCGACAATCTGCCGGCACGGCTCGCGAGTGCGCAGCCTGCCGTGCTGCGGCCGCTCGAAATGCATGCGCATACTGAATCGGGAACCGAAGCGTCCGCGCTGGCCTTCAACGAGGTTTCGTTGTTGCGTCAGACCAAGCAGGCGGCGCATCTGCGCATTTCCCTGAACGGCAAGATCAAGCTTGCCGAGCTGATCTGCGACGGCATCCTGGTATCGACGCCGGCCGGCTCGACGGCGTACAACCTGTCGGCGCATGGGCCGATACTGCCGCTCGAATCGCACCTGCTCGCGATGACTCCGATCAGTCCGTTCCGTCCGCGCCGCTGGCGCGGTGCGATCCTGCCGGCAACCACCGAAGTTCGCTTCGAAGTACTCGATCCGTACAAGCGCCCGGTCAGCGCGACCGCCGATTCCAACGAGGTGCGCGATGTCGTCGACGTCGTGATCCGGGAATCGCAGGAACAGACCGTCACGCTGCTGTTCGACCCCGAGCACAACCTCGAGGAACGCATTCTCGACGAGCAGTTCGAGCTTTAGGGGTCCTATCGGTACCGGCAAGGTGGCGTTGTGACACACCGGCGCGACTGAAAACAGGTCTGTTCGGGCGCGTTTCGAGATGGTTCTTGGGCAACTTGTCGCACTTGGGCGACGCGAATCTGGGAGCAGCTCATGGGTCGAACCCGCTGAAGAAGATTTCTCCCTCGATATCCAGCATGAAATTCACGACGATGACGAAAGGGGAGATCAGAGTTCGACCCGCTGCGTCAACCTTGCTGCACCGCTGGATGACGAAAACAAGGATGCCTGGCGGTCGCGATCCGATTATAGTGGCGGTTCCATGCCCAGCTTGTGGATATCGCCGTGCGCCCCAACAGAACTCCATCGCTTTCCCTGCTTGCCCTTGCACTAATCGGCGTGGCCGGCGTCGGCACGGCCGGCGCCGCCGATATCGACCGCTCGTTGCTGGCCGCTGCGGCCGAACACGGCTCGGCCGATGCGCTGATCGTGTTTCCGGACCAGGCGCCGCCGGTGCTGGCG
>JBAVZT010000240.1:0-3034 GCA_049588955.1 Rhodanobacteraceae bacterium
GCCGGCAACGGCATCAGGCGAATGGAGAGGCACGCGCGCAATAAGCGGACCACCGGGTCCCGGCCGATGGTCCGCGGGGTATCGCACTTCGATGCTGTGACACATCTGCCCGTTGGAGGGCGTGAACAGCATCGCGCACGCCGGCAAGCGAAGCGTTGCGCACGCTTGCGTAGCGTGTAACAAAAATTGCTCGCTGACCGGTGCGTCACACGAAGCCGGTACAGTTTCACCCTCTGCCCGCGCGCTCCGAGATCGGCATATGCCCGAAATGCCTCTGGACGGTTCAACGCCTGGCCACTATCAGCCGAAACGCTCCGATATCGGTGTCCTCCGGTCCACTGGCTGCAAGCACGACCTGTTGCCGATCCGGGCTGACCGCAAAGTGCACATCACTGACAGCCGCATCAATTTGTGCCACGACCTCGTCGATCCCGGTTGCCGGATCGAGTCGATGCAATACCGTCGGCGCATTCGTCATGCTGGGGATGTACCAGATCTTGCCGTCGAGGATCTGCCAGCCGTCGTTGACGAACCCATAAATGCGATTGGTTATCTGCTGTTCGCCGGTTCCTGCAATGGAACGGCGAAATAGTCCCGCCTCTGACGTCTTGGTGTAGTAGACGTCGTGGCTGGCGGGATCATAGCGGGCACGCGAAACATTGTCGGCAAGGTGTGTCCGTTGCACGTCGCCGGCCGCATTGCGCTTGAGCAGGTACAAGGCGGTTCGGCTCGACCCGGTGTCGACCACAAGCAGATACTCGCCGGGTCGTGGTCCACGGTCGCCATACAGGATTCGATCGTCCTTCGAACTGACGGCGCGTACGCGACGCGTTGCCGGATCAATTTCGATGAGGGAACCAACCGCGCCCGCCTTGCGTGTGACCAGTACTCGCTCGCCCGAAGCGTCCCAAACCGGATTGATCAGTTTCGCGTCAGCAAATTCCGTCAACCGGAGGGAAGTCGAGTCGTTGAAGTCGTAGAGCCAGACCTGCGAAGAGCCACCGCGGTCGGATAGGAAGGCCAGTTTCCGACCGTCCGGCGAAATGGCGGGCGTATCGTCCTTACCGGTCGATGCGGCAATCGGCACCGGTTTCTTGCTGTGGTCCTGCAACGAAAATTCAAGCAATCGGCTGGACACGCGCGCAATCACGTAGGTCACGATGTCACCGTTGCGAGCCATGTCCGGATATTCGGCCGACGTGATGCCGAGAGGCTGCACCTGCTGATCGGACAAGCCGACAACATAGAGCGCCCCGGCGCCTTCATGGTCGGACGAAAACACGATCGCGCTGCCGTCTGCGGTCCAGGTATAACCATGAATGCGCGCTGCAAGATGCGTAATGCGCCGTGGCTTACCGCCTTGCGCCGACATTACGTACAAGTCGCTGACCGGCGCGAGCCCGCGGCGAAACGCGATTTGCGTTCCGTCGGGCGAATAGTGTGCCTCCAGGTCCTGGTCTTCCCGTGAACGGGCGTACTTCAGCGGTATCTTTTGTCCACTGTCGATATCCCAGCGCACCAGACGCAGACTGTATCGCTTGTCGTTCATCCCCAAGGTGGACGTGATCAGCGCTCGACCACCCGGGGCCCAGTCGAAATAGTTCGTCAACACGCTTTGACAGGCACCGATTCGACGCTCGGCGCCACCGAGGGCCGGTGTCGTGTACACCTGACATGACGTCTCGTTGAATCGTTCGAATGCGATTTGCGCACCATCCGGCGACCAAGTGGGCATTTCCTCATCAAGGCGCTGTTCGCTCGTCAGACGAATCGGCCTGGAGGAATCCACCCCGCGCATCCAGATCTTGCTGAGTTTCGTGCCGGGATTCTCCCTCAGGTAGGTAATTCGGGTGCCGTCTGGTGAGACACGCGCACGCCACTCCGGTCCCGGATCCGCGGTCAGAACGCGTTTTTCGGCCACTCTCCACCCGGGCGAGTCCGTGCCGGTTGATGGTTCTATCCGGGCAATCATCCACCAGCCCATGGCAACAAGAGCTGCGGCGACGATGAGTGCAAACGGGATGCTGAACGCAAGACCACGCGGTCGCCGGAGAGCCGCACCCGCTTCCCCCGGTCGCTCACGCGCAGCCAAGTTGCGTCCCTCTTCTGCGGGGGTCGAAACGCGATCCTCTTCGAAGCCGCCATTGGCAAGAACCGTCACCGGAACGCAAAGCCGGTAGCCGACCTTCGGAATCGTTTCGATATAGCGTGGCAGTCTGCTGTCGTCGCCCAGTGCCCGACGCAACTCCTTGATCGCCTGGGTCAAGACGTCCGGTGTCGGGCAGCGACCGTTCCAGACGTGATTGAGCAATTCCTCGCGTGGCACCGTGTTGCCGGCATGTTCAGCCAGATCGAGCAGCACGGCTGTCGCCTTGCTGGTGAGGCGAGTGTGCTCCGGATGACTGACAACCCGATGCGTTCCGACATCGACGATCTGGTCGCCGATCTGCAAACGGATATTCGGCTCGGTCCGTGGTTCTTCCGGTGGCCGATGCTGGATGACTGATCCTGTGTGAATCGTCATACCGATACGGGCGAATCGGATGCAACGTGGCGCCGGTGTTGGCGCACCATCGAATGACGTTGCCGGTGTTCGGGGGAATCTGCGGTCCCAGCAATACCAAATGGAGCACAAAACGCCGTTGCTAGCCTCCGTCCGCTGTCACAACGTGGCGTTGAAGTGTGCCGATCGAACGGCAATCTAGACAGCGGCGGAACGTGCACTGCGTGAAGGCTCGATCGTTATCGCGTGCGAGTTGCACGGCGGACAGTCGTATGCGGCAGACAACCGGCCCGGTTCAATCCGTATTTCAGGGACACGCTCGGCGCCGGGGATCTTGAGCGGTTGCTGCGTCAGCATGGATTGCGAGCACGGCCGGATTGCGACCGGTGCTAGGACCGCGGCGGCAGCGAGAGCGATGATCGCCAGCAAGGCTGCGCAACCGCGGATCAATTGCATGTTGAGATTCATGATGCGCTCCGTCCTTCAGTTGATTCGTCGTGTTCTCCGCAAGCTTCATGCCAGCAACGGCTC
>JBAVZT010000241.1:0-2678 GCA_049588955.1 Rhodanobacteraceae bacterium
GCCAAAAGGAACCCGCTCGCCGCCGAGGCGAGCGGAACCCCTGCGACAGCTTTGCATCGAGCGAGAGAAGCGAAGCCGATCTCGTAGGATGGGTTGAGCGCAGCGATACCCATCGCAACCCGTGCAACCGCATGGATGTGCTGCGCCCAATCCGTCCTGCAAAGTGCCGAAAGCGTACCCAAGAGGCGCAAGCGCGCAAGGACGCGCGTGCACCAGGAATCGTCGCGTACGCGATCAGATTCCCGGCAACAACGCGCCGGCGCCGAGCGCGAGCAACCGTTCGGCCACGTTGCGCCCCAGATCGCCCGGATCGTCGGCGCTGCCATGGGCATCGGCACGCACGAGGCGGCCACTCACGGCATCGCCGACCAGACCCCACAGCGCGAGACCGGTCTCGGTCTCGATGCAATAGCCCGCGATCGGTACGTCGCAACTGCCATGCAGATGTCGGGTCATGGCACGCTCGGCGGAAACGCAGCGATGCGTGTCGGCGTCATCGAGCGGGCGCAGCAGATCGCCGGTCGCTTTCTCGCCCGCTCGCATTTCCACCGCGATGGCACCCTGTGCAACCGCCGGCAACCAGTCCGGCGGTGCCAATCGCGCACTGATACGGGCTCCGAGGCCAAGACGCTCGAGGCCCGCACAGGCAAGAACAATCGCGTCGTAATCGCCGGCATCGAGTTTGGCCAGGCGCGTGTTGACGTTGCCGCGCAGATCGAGCAGCGTCAGATCCGGGCGCGCAGCTCGCAATTGCGCCTGACGACGCAAAGACGAGGTACCCACACGCGCGCCGTGCGGCAGATCGGCAAGGCGCACATGCTTCATGCCGACGAATGCGTCGGCCGCGTCGGCGCGCTCCAGTACCGCACCGATCGCGAAGCCGGGTTCGAGATCCATTGGAACGTCCTTGAACGAATGCACGGCGATATCGGCGCGATCATCGAGCAAGGCGAGTTCGAGTTCCTTGAGAAACAGGCCCTTCCCACCGATCTCGGCCAGCGGCCGATCGAGCGTCTCGTCGCCACGCGTCGTCATCGTGACCAGTTCCACCTCGAGCCGGGTGTGTGCGGCACGCAGTCGCGCGGCAACGTGTTCGGCCTGCCATAGCGCGAGCGCACTCTTGCGCGTGGCGATGCGCAACGATCGGGGTTCCATGGGCTTACGACGCATGTCCGAAAGCGGCAAGCTTAGCAGCCGCCTGGAGCTGCGCGTTGCCGCAAACCGCGCGACAACGAGAGCCCCGGTCACCCGTTGCCATGGCCAGGGGACCCGTTACAACCCGCGCACCAGCCGGCGCAGCGCGGGCAAGTTGCGCCGACTCACCTCCAGGGTTTCGGCACGATCCACCACACGGGCTACCACGCGACCATCGCTGTCGCGCTCAAGCCCGGCCAGGCGCGCGCGCGCGACCAGACAGTTGCGATGGATGCGCACGAGGCGCGCGTCGAATTCCTCCTCCAGTGCCTTGAGCGATTCCTCGATCAGCAGTTCGCCCTTGCGGTGGTGGACCACGACATAGCGATCTTCGGCGACCAGATAATCAATTTCGGCGATCGGCACCAGCACCAGATTCCCGCGCAGGCGTGCACACAGGTGAGTGCGCCGTTGCATCGCCGCGCCCTGTTGCGCTGCGCGCAACGCCGAGCCCCCCGGCACGCGCACCTTGGCCAGCGCGGTCTGCAGGCGCTCGATACGAATGGGTTTGACGACATAGTCGATCGCATTGGCATCGAACGCGGCCAATGCATGATCGTCGAACGCCGTGCAGAAGATGATCGCCGGCGGCGAATCGAACGCGCCGAGGTGGCGCGCCGTTTCCAGGCCATCCATCCCCGGCATGCGGATATCGAGCAACAACAGATCCGGATTGACGCGTGCGGCGACATCCAGTGCAGCGACACCGTTGTCGGCCTCGCCGACCACGTCGATGCCGCCGATCTCGGCCAGCAGCGCGCCAAGGCGTGCACGCGCCGGTACTTCATCATCGACTATGAGTACGCGCACGAACTTCGCCTCAATCAGCCGGCCGCCGCCGGCAACCGCAACGTCACCGTGTATGTGTCCGCGCCGGGCTCCACACGCAACTCGGCACGCTCGCCGAAATGGTAGCCGATGCGGCCCCTGATGCTGGCGAGCGCCAGCCCATGGCGCTTCGGCGCAGCGTTCGCCGGCACCGGGTTGCTGATGCGGATCTCGACACCGTCGCCGCTGCAAGTACCGATGATGCGAATGGTCCCACCGGCCGCGATCGCCTGAATGCCGTGATACACGGCGTTTTCGACCAGGGGTTGCAGCAGCAGGCGCGGCATCGGCAGATCGCGCGGCAACGTCGCGACCTCGATATCCGTCTGCAGCCTCGCGCCGAGGCGCAGGCGTTCGAGGCGCAGATAGTTTTCGATCAGATCGAGTTCCTCGCCGAGTGTGCCGATGCTGTCGTCGGCGCCAAGCGCCGCACGAAACAGATCCGCCAGATCGAGCACCCCCCGTTCGGCCTCGACCGGACGCTCGCGGATCAGGCTCGCGATCGTGTTCATGCTGTTGAACAGAAAATGCGGCCGAATCCGCGCCTGCAACGCATCGACCTGGGCCTTGGCCGCGGCGCGCACACGCTCGCGCCAGCGGTCCTGCACATACAGGTAGCGCAACAGAGCGGCCGCGATCAGCGCGCAGATCGCCGC
>JBAVZT010000242.1:0-2849 GCA_049588955.1 Rhodanobacteraceae bacterium
CGAAATCCTCGTATGCCTCGAGTTCGTGTTTGAGTTCGCGCACGCACAACTCGATCATGATCGCGTCATCGAGAAATCCGAGCACCGGCACATTGTCCGGAATGATGTCTTCGGGGTTGGCGAAATAGGTCAGGCACGAGAGCACGCGGTGACGATCCTCCTCGGGCAACGCGAAACCCTCGTCTTGCACCATCGCGATCATGCTGTCGAGCTTGCCGAGCCGCTCGGCAATGAATTGCGGAAGCTTGGTGCCATGACCTTCGGCCAGCAGGCGTTTGGCGGAGTCGGTGACTTCCTGCGGCGACAGATGCGCAGCTTCCTTGTACGCACGATGCATGGCATCGACGAAATGTTCGAGGTCGGCATCGCCGAGCTCGATCGTGATGGCGATCGACATGGGAGCGGCTCCACGAGGAAACAGCGCAGAGACTAGCCATCGCGCCGGGCAGCGTCAATCGGCGAGGGCCGTCCGCGCGAGGCGTTGGCCCGGAAAGCCGGGTCAGCTCGGTGCTGCCGACACTTCGATGCTGAGGGTCAGATCGACCTTGTCGCCGAGCGTGGCGCCGTGCGCCTGCATGCCGAAGGCACTGCGGCTTATGCGCCCGGCGGCCCGCAACGGACAGTCGAATGCCGGTCTTGCGCAGGTGGCCGGCGCGATCAGGAAATCCACCGGTCGCGTAGTCCCGTGCATGCTCAGCATGCCCGGGAGCGGACCGCCCTGGTCGAGCCGGACCAGTGGAAACGAATCGGAAACGAAGTGGATTTCGGGGTAATGTTCGGCGTCGAAAAACTCTTCCGAACGTACGCCCCGCTCATAGCCGTGATTCGACATGTGTACGGCATCGACGTCGATCCGGGCATCGACCACGGCCTGGCTGCGAAAATGGTCGATGCGAACCGTACCGCGCATGTTGCCAAAGGTTCCGTGCACCTCGAAGAACCACAAGGCCTTCACGCGGAATGCCGCGTGCGATTGCCCGCTGTCGAGATTGATGGTCTGGTAGCGGTTTTCGTCGGCGTGTGCGACCGAGCCAAAAAGCAGCCCGAATGCTGCCAACCAGGTTGCAATGCGATGGGCGTGCAGGCCGCTGCGGCCCGACCCTGGCCGTCCGCTGGCGGCTGCACACGGATCCAACGCCATGGGGTCTTGCCTCAAGGCCACCAGAAATCGCGCACCTGGGCGGCCCCCGGTTCCAGCGCGGCGCCTTTGCGCAGGGTCAGCCATGCGACCGCGGCCGGCGGCATGCCGCGACCGAAGTTCGACGCGCCTTCGCTCAGGAGTGCCACCAGGTTTTCCAGTCCCGGATTGTGACCGACCAGCAACAGGCTGGCAGCGTCGGCATGTTCATCGAGCAGGCGGATCAGGCTGCCCGGGGTCGCCCCGTAGATATCCGCCTCGCGGCAAAGCTCGTCGATGCCGAGCGCAGCCAGCACCTGCTCGCAGGTCGCCAGCGCACGCAATGCCGGCGAGCACAGCACGCGTTCGGGCTTGACATGATGTTGCTTGAGCCAGACGCCGGCCGCGACGGCCTCGGTCATTCCCTGCGCGCTCAGTGGTCTGTCGAGATCGCCCTCGCCCGCGCAGGCGGCTTCGGCATCGGCATGGCGCAGCAGAATGATTTCGCGTGTCATGACGTGGCCCGGATGACGCCATTATCCATTTCCGAAGCGCAACCGGTGTCGGGTGGCATCGATCCGTCGCGCCGGTGTTCAGCGGAAACGCTTGAGCCAGCGCAGCAGCTTGCTCCAGTCGGCCTGGTGCGAGCGCACCAGTTCCGACCCATAGTCGAAAA
Source organism: Rhodanobacteraceae bacterium (assembly GCA_049588955.1). GTDB lineage: Bacteria > Pseudomonadota > Gammaproteobacteria > Xanthomonadales > Rhodanobacteraceae > Dokdonella_A. The sequence continues at coordinate 1,794 of JBAVZT010000242.1, forward strand.
TGCTCTTGCCGAGCGCCGAGGCGAGCACATAGCCTTGCGTGTCGCGCAGCTCGGCTTCGATCGGGATCGCATGGGCGCGCATCTCGGCCAGCGCCTGCTGCGAGACGTTGGTCCAGGGCTTGAGTCGATTGGCAATGAGTCCGATCGCCACCTTGCCGCGCTTGATGCCGGGCAGTCTCGTCACTTCGGCAAGAAACGGCTGCGCGGCTTCGAGGTCGATGGTGGACGGCAATATCGGCACCAGAATCGCATCGACGTGATCGAGGTAGTCAGCCACGTCGTTCGCACGAACGCCGGCAGCCGAATCTATGATCACGCGCTCGCTGTCCTCCGGAACATGCCGATGCCAGTCGCGTCGCAGCCCGGACAACGGCAATACCGCGGGCGCAACGCCGGCGGCGCGTTTTTCGCACCAGCGCTGGCTCGAGCCCTGTCGATCGGCATCCACCAGCACCGTTTTCTTGCCGGCGAGCGCGTAATGCGCCGCCAGGTTGGTCGCGATCGTGGTCTTGCCGCAACCGCCCTTGGAGCTTGCCACCAGGACTCTCAACATGAATGCATCCTTTTCGACAACGGGGTCGGCAAATTCCCGCGGAGGTTACACCCGGCCTGCGCGTTTGCAAAAAAAGCACGGCGAGAGGATGACGGTCGGAACGGAACGCGATCATTCCGTGTCGACCGCAACGGCGTGCCCGTAGTCCGGTACCGTCCAACCTGCCGGGGGTTCCGCCGGCAGCCCCGCGTCCCGCATCAGGGTGCGATAAAAGGCAATCTCGCTGCCGCTTTGGCGCCAGCGCGTTTCGAGATCGGGCAGCGCGCTCACGGCGGATTCCGACGATGACATCAGGTTGACGCGCAACCAGTCGAAATTGCGCTGTGCTGCACGGTCATTGTCGCTGAGTTCGCCGCCTCCCAGCGTGCGCAGCAACGCGAAACCGATGCCGCGCGCGACCAGTGTCGTCGCATGCATCGCCATGAGGCGCGCGGCATCGGCGCACCAGGCGAAGCGCCGCCAGGCGCCGCCGGTTTGCGCACCGAGCGTGCAGGCCGACACCA
>JBAVZT010000243.1:0-3138 GCA_049588955.1 Rhodanobacteraceae bacterium
GCCAAAAGGAACCCGCTCGCCGCCGAGGCGAGCGGAACCCCTGCGACAACGCTGCATCGAGCGAGAGAAGCAAAGCAAACCTCGCAGGATGGGTCGAGCACAGCGATACCCATCGCAATCCGGCGCAACCGCATGGGTTTCGTTTGCGTTGCACATCCCGCAAGGCTGAGGCTTGCGTCTGCGCAGCACGGCGGAAGCATCGCATCCGCGAGAGATGTGACGGAAAGAGGTTCTGCCACTGGATGCGACAGGTACCAAAGGTTGCGTGTTCGCCTTCGCGCGACGCCACGCTATACTTCCTTGGTTTGCATCCTCCCCTGGCTCGCCTTCGCCAACAACCCACTTCCCACTTCGCCGGAATGAAACCGACAATGACCCGAGTGCCCATCCTCGCGACTGCCACATTGCTGTTTGTGCTGCCGGCCATCGCGGCCACTGTCCCCGCCGCGCCCGCCAAAGGCGACGCGACCGCCGGCAAGACCAAGGCATACACCTGCGGCGGATGCCACGGCATCACCGGTTGGAAAAACGCGTATCCGGATTACCATGTGCCCCGAATCGGTGGGCAGAACTACACCTACATCGTGCAGGCACTGACCGAATACAAGCACGGCCTGCGTGCGCATCCGACCATGCGCGCGCAAGGCGAAAGCCTGTCCGATGAGGACATTCGCGATATCGCTACTTATCTGTCGAGCCTCGAGCCATGAGGGCACCAAATGGGATGGCTGTGAGGAAGCACTCCACCGCACGGCGTCTGTCCATGCAACGCACCACACTATCCGTGCTGCTGGCGTCGGCGGCGTTGGCATTTTGCACAGCGGCGGCTGCCGACGCCGATATCGACGCGGGCCAGGCGAAAGCGGTTGCCTGCGCGGCCTGTCACGGGAAGGACGCCAACGCCGACATCGATCCGCAATATCCGCGTCTGGCCGGGCAATACGCCGACTATCTGGCGCAAGCCCTGCACGAGTACCAGGACGGAGAACGCGACAACCCGATCATGGCCGGCTTCGCCAAGCCGCTGACGGATCAGGATATCGACAATCTCGCCGCGTATTTCTCGAACCTGCCGGGCAAGTTGACCGACCTGCACGATCATCTCCAGGGCGACTGAAAACGGGAAGGTTCGCAGAAGCGGGACCGGTGAATCGCCCCCCACGCGGCATGCTTGCCATCGGCGATGTTGCGCAAGGATTTGGCGGAACTTGCCCCAAGGAAAACGAGCCGTCGTCTCCGAATGCTGTCAGCCGCGGGCCTGGCGCGGCATGTACGGATTCCGGCCGCTGTCGTGGTCGGTCGCATCGCGCACACCGCTGACTCCGGGCACGCGGTCGCGCAACGTGCGCTCGACGCCGTTGCGCAGCGTCACGTCCACCATGCCGCAACCGTGGCAGCCGCCGCCGAACTGCAGCACGACGACTCCATCGGCGGTGACTTCGCGCAAACCCACCTTGCCACCATGTGAGGCGAGCTGCGGGTTGATCTCCGAATCAAGCACGTAGCGCACACGCTCGACGATGCTTGCGTCTTCCGCGGGCGGCACCCCACGCAGCGCGGGAGCCCGAATGGTCATCTGGCCGCCGGTCGCGTCGCGCTCGAAATCGATCGACGCACCGTCGAGAAACGATACGCTGTCGCGTTCGATGAAAAACGAAAAGCCCGGATATTCGACTTCCCATTCATCACCGTCCAGGTCGGCCGGCTCGCAAAACTCCATCTGGCAGTCGCCCGCGGGCGTTCCCGCGTTCACCGCGCGCAGCCGGATGCCCAGGCCGTCGATACCCTGCTGGGCGATCAGACGACTGAAATGCTGCTGCGCATGTTCCGACAAGGTAATCATTTGCTCTGGGTCCATTCAATACCGGACTATTCTAGTCCTGCATAAGGCTGCGGTCATCAGCGGGTTCTATACTCGGATATCGAACCGAGGATTCCGACCATGACGCTCGATCAACTGCAACAGCAGCACTGCCAGCCACGCAAGGGCAAGGAGCACGCGCTTGCGAGTGCCGATGTCGATCAGTACCTTCGCGTGTTGCCCGACTGGCAGGTCGGTGCCGACCGTACCGAAATCCGCAAGGCATTCAAGTTCAAGGACTACTATCGGACCATGGCGTTCGTCAATGCAGTCGCCTGGATTGCGAACCGCGAGGACCATCATCCGGACCTGGAAGTTGGCTATGGCGCGTGCCTGGTCTGTTACTCCACGCACGACGTCGGCGGTATCTCGCTCAACGATTTCATATGCGCCGCCAAGGTCGAAGCCCTGCTTTGATCGATTGCGAAGAGCCGTCCTCCTGCACGTAACGCAGCGAGTCGAAGGGCGGCGTCGAACCATCAGTCCTGCAAGGCGTCGAGCAGGGCCGCAAGCTCGGGCGGCAACGGCGCGCTGAAACTGTAGCTTCGTTCTCCGAGCGCGAATTCGAAGCGCGCCGCGTGCAGGAACAGGCGCTTGAGGCCCTTGTCGCGCATTGCCCGGTTGAAAGCGGCGTTACCGTATTTGTCGTCCCCGGCCAGCGGATGACCGATGTGTGCGCAATGCACGCGAATCTGATGCGTGCGCCCGGTCTCTATCGCGATTTCGACCAGCGTCGCGCCCGCATGACGGGCCACGCTGCGCAGCAGTGATCGCGACGGCTTGCCGTGGGCGTCGACGCGCACCATGCGCTCGCCGCCCTGCAGCACCGCCTTGCGCAAAGGCAGATCGATCGACAATTTCGCCGGTTCAGGCGTCCCTTCCACCAGCGCGAGATAGCGTTTTTCCACGCGCCCCAGGCGAATCTCGGCTTGCAACGCGGTCAAGGCCGAGCGCTTGCGCGAAAGCACCAGAACGCCGCTGGTGTCGCGATCGAGCCGATGGACCAGTTCCAGCGAATCGCACGGACGCGCCACGCGCAGCAGTTCGATCACGCCGAAATCGATCCCGCTGCCGCCGTGACTGGCTATGCCCGACGGCTTGTCGATGACGAGGAACTCGCGGTCTTCGTGAATGATGGCGGATTCGATGCGGGTCAGGCGCGCCGGAGCGGGCTCGCCCGGCGCATCGCGCACGGCCGTCCGCACCGGCGGGATGCGTACATCATCACCGGCAATCACGCGCTGATCGGGTTTGCTGCGGCGACCGTTGATGCGCAC
>JBAVZT010000244.1:0-5022 GCA_049588955.1 Rhodanobacteraceae bacterium
GGTCGGGATCAGTCGCGCGAAGGATTTTCCCTGGCGCTGGCGCATTCCGGCGGAAAAGCGACGGAGGGAATAAAGGCTCCCTGCTGATAATTCCTCTGTCCCCTTTAATGGCTGTAGTGGCCCGGGAACCGAAAAACCGACTAAAGCGGACGATGGTCGCCATTCGGCCCCGGCGTGACATGGACGAGCCGGGTTTTCTCCAATACGTGGACCCGGTGCCATTCGCCTTTCGGAACGACACACGCCTCGCCGGCATGCAATTCGATGGATGCATCCGGTTCGGACTCCCACGTGATCCGGAGGCTTCCGGAGATCACATACAGTATCTCGTCCCCATCCGGATGGACTTCGCCTCCATGCGGGGCGTCATGCTCGATCGTAATGATTCCAACGGTCATGCCATCGATTCGGGTCGGCGGGCCAGGTCGTTGGGCTCTCGTGGTGACCGAGAAATCACGGTGAATGTCGAACAGAGTTCGGGAAACATCGATTGGGGCGATTCGGTGGATCAAGCGGTCCTCCTCTTGAGCTTCGTGCGCAGGCTTGCCCGACATTCGAGGTCGCCCGCGTCCCACCCTGCCAGCCCTCTGGAGACCGTGACGCCTGCGCTGAGCATCCCGGAGCATCCCCAGGGACAGGAACCGGTGCGATCACTGACCCAGTGGAGGTGCTCAGAGACCGGACCCATCGGCGAGGACGCCCCGTTCAAATCCGCGTCGACATCGGCGTGCGTCGCCGTATAGGTTCCCTTGAGGCTGAGCGTCCCGGAAGTCCCACTGTCGTCCCGACAGTTCGCCACGCCACGAATGACGCCGCCTGAAGCCACCCCATGATCCTGCGAACACGTCATGCCGGAGCCTGCCGTCATCGCATCTTTCACGATGGCGTCAATGTCGCCAGCGCGCCATGCCTTTCTGCTTGCGCCTCACGGGCGAGCCATTCGACTCGCCCGTGAATGACTTGCAATATTCTAGTTCGCTGGCGCCGCCACTACTGGTGCGAAGTTCGCGTGCACCAACATCCAGTTTCCATTCTGCTTGACATAGACGCGCGTAGACTTGGCAATGCTGGGTTTCACTTTTCCGTCACGCGACTTGGTCATGCCGGCGTAGTTGTAGGTCAGGATTGCCGTTTCGCCATAGAACTGAACCTTGGCATTTTGCATCTCCGACACGATACCGACATCCCCGCTCTGATTGGCGGCGTCATAGAACTTTGCCGCCATCGCTTTGCCGTCAACGCGCGTGGGTAGATCGGCATTGAACTCGGTGTAGTCTTCGGCAACGTGGGTCCAGGCTTCGGAAGTCGGCTTCATGGCATTTTCGGCCGCCCATTGGGTCTTGGCCAGAGCCATGATTTCATCGGCATTGCCACTTGCGGCGATGGCCTGGTTGATTGGTATCGCAATCAATGCGAGTGCAATTGCAGCGAATACCAGCGGCGAAACCAGTTTGCCCTGAATGCGGTTCATGAGGCGTCTCCAAGTTGGTGGGATTAAAAGAATAGCACAGGTGATGACGTGCAAAATTGAGACTCAAAATGAACTGCACGAAAGGCAGTTGGTGCAACGGGACTGTGCGTACCCACTGAGTGACACCGAACTTCGACTACAGGAAAGCAATCGATTAGGTGTTCTGCCCCGTTCTGATTCTTGAACGATTAATCAATCGCTCCGATTTTCCCGGAGGCTCCAACTCCTAGGAGGATGGAGCTATGCAAACAGCAACGAGATGGAGAACGGGGACAGCTTCACTTCCGAACTGAGGATGAACCTGGCCCCTTTCTTTCGCCTTTTCTTTCGGTGCCTTTTGCGAAGCCAGGTGGCTGGCGGACGATGTGTGCGGGTCAAGGAAAACAGCCAAAGGAATCGATTCCTCCAAGCCATTCGTGTGAACGGCGCCAGCACGCCGGGATCAAAATCGCGCCTGCGGGAGACATGAGGGCGAATCGGGCCGGAACATGCCCCACTGGCTGCGCCTTGGCTGCGGCCTCATGGCGTTTCGTACAAGTAGCGCTGCACGATCGGCGCAAGCCATCTGACGGCACCGGCGTGGCTCATCGTCACCAGCGGCGGCAATTCGAGTATGAAGCGGGCATAAGCGAAACCGAGGAACAAACCGTTGATCAGCGCGGCACGCGTCGCCGGTTTCGAGTTCGCCCCGGCGGCGGACAGCGTGGGGCCGGGTTGCGTGGACCAGATCGTGCGCATGCGTTCCGCAGCGCGCTTGTTGGTTGCCGCAGTGCGCAGCAACGCCTCCAGGATGTCATCTTCCTGCCAGCGATCCAGGAAATGCTCCACCAGTACCACCCCCACCTTCTCGCGCGGGACGCCGCGCAACTGGGGAAGCCGCAGGTCGATGTCCGCCGCCGCCACGAACAGCCCCTGCTTGTTGGTGAAGTAACGCATGACCAAGCTCGGGTCGATGCCGGCGTCGGCGGCGATCGCTCGGATCGTCGCGCGCTCATAGCCATCGCTCGCGAAGCGTTGGCGTGCGGCAGAAAGGATCCTTGCGCGTGTGGCTTCACCCTGCTTTGCCCTGCTGGGCTTGCCGGCTTTCATGATCTGAATTGTGCGCTCAGTCAACATGTGTTGACAATAGCCTAGCACGGATCCTATTATGTCAACATATGTTGACCAACATTCGTTTACAAGAGGAACCCGTGCACATCCCTTCGTCTGCAACCCAGAGAACAAACATGCAGCCCCGCCTGGACTTCAAGCAAGCTTCGCCGAGTGCGTTCGAGGCCATGCTCGGGCTGGAAACTCATCTGGCCAACTGCGGACTTGAGCCGAAGCTGCTCGAACTGGTCAAGGTCCGCGTTTCCCAGATCAACGGTTGCGCGTACTGCATCGACATGCACTGGCGCGGTGCCCGCAGAGGCGGCGAAACCGAGCAACGCCTGTACGCGCTCGACGCCTGGCCCGAATCGCCTTTCTACAGCGAGCGCGAACGGACTGCGCTGGCGTGGGCCGAAGCGGTGACGCGGCTCGATCAAGGCCACGTGTCCGATGCCTTGCATGAAACCGCGCGCAGGTATTTCGATGATCGGGAACTGGTCGATCTGACCCTGGCGGTTGTCACCATCAACGCGTGGAACCGGCTGTGCATCGCGTTCCGCTCGCAACCCGGTGCACACGCGCCGGCCAACGACGCGCGGCCGGCACCGCCGGGGCTGGCGCGATGAACGTGCACACACGCAGCGCCCAGGCCATAAGCAGTCGGGCAAAACGGTTCGCCGTTCCACAAGACCGGATGGAACTCGTCCGGGCCAGACCTGCCCCGCTGCCACAGCCCACCCAAGATGCAAGGATGAGCTCGACGCAAAAGCACGCCGACGGAAAAATCACCATTCGGGGTGAACTGCGCAAGATCATGCTCGGCATGCTCGCGCTGCATGGTTACACGACACCGAGACGGCCATGAGGATCGTCATCAATGGCGCCGGCATCGCCGGCACCACGCTCGCCTGGTGGCTGTGCAAGTCCGGCCATGACGTGCTCCTGGTCGAACGGTCGCCGCAATTCCGGCGCGGCGGCTACGCGATCGACTTCTGGGGCATCGGTTACGACATCGCCGAGAAAATGGGCTTGCTGCCGCGCATCCACGAACTGGGCTACCAGGTGAAGGAGATGCGCTACGTCGACGTCGCCGGCCGGATCCGCGGCGGTTTTCCCGTCGACGTGTTCGCCCGCATGACACGCAATCGTTATACGCAGCTGCGGCGCACCGACCTTGCGGCGACGATCTACGCCGCGCTGGACGAGGGCGTCGAGACGATTTTCGGCGACTCCATTGCGGAGATCGAGGAATGCGGCGATTGCGTACGGGTCGGTTTCGAGCAGGCCGCGCCGCGCGAGGCCGATCTGGTGATTGGCGCCGACGGATTGCACTCGCGTGTCCGCGAGCTCGCTTTCGGAGCACAGGGAAATTTCGAGGTACCACTCGGCTACCACGTCGCCGCCTTCGAGATCGACGGCTATCGGCCGCGCGACGATCTCGTCGCCGTCAGCCACGCCGTGGCGGGAAGGCAGATCACACGCCTGTCCATGCGCAACGACAAGACGCTGTTCCTGTTCGTGTTCCGCGACGAGTACCTGCACGGGGGCACGGCCTCGAACATCAGCGAGCGCAAGGCGCTGCTCCAGAACGCCTTCGTCGGCGTCGGCTGGGAAACCCCGCGGATACTCGACGAGATGAAGCATGTCAGTGACTTCTATTTCGACCGCGTCAGCCAGATTCGCATGGAGGACTGGAGCTGCGACCGCATTGCCTTGATCGGTGACGCCGCGGCCTGCGTCTCGCTGCTGGCCGGCGAAGGCACCGGACTGGCGATGGCCGAAGCCTATGTGCTCGCGGGCGAACTGCACGCCTGCCATGACGACCACCGCGAGGCATTCGCACGCTGGCAGGCACGCATGCTGCCGTTCCTCGGAACCAAGCAGCGCGCCGCCGCGAAATTCGCGTCCTCATTCGCGCCACGCACCACCCTCGGCGTCGCGTTTCGCGATCGCGTCAGTGAGCTATTGCGGATTCCGTTGTTCGCGAACTGGCTGGTCGGCCGTGCCGTACGCGACGATATCCAGCTGCCCGACTACAACTTCCGCCAGTGCCCAAGAGAAGACCATGCCGTTGAGCGCTACTGATACCGATGTGCTGATCGTGGGCGCCGGACCGGTCGGCCTGTTCCTGGCCAACGAATGCGCGCGCCGCGGGTTGCGCTGGCGGCTGGTGGAGGCTCATGCCTCGCAATCGGAACATTCCAAGGCACTCGCCATCTTTCCACGCACGCTGGAAATCTTCGACATGGCCGGACTTGCCGGTCCGTTCCTCGAAGCAGCCAATCGGGTCACGTCGATCAGGGTGACGACGCGCGAACATGTGCTCGCCGAATTGCCGTTCGCACCGGACAACAGCGCATATCCGTTCGTCGCAATGGTTCCACAGGATCTGACCGAACGCCTGCTGGTGGAGGCGCTCGCCCGCAACGGCGGCGCAGTGGAATACCAGACCTCATTCATAG
>JBAVZT010000245.1:0-5285 GCA_049588955.1 Rhodanobacteraceae bacterium
GAACTGAGCGGTTCGCTGCGTCGCGCTTCGAGAGGCTTCGGTTTCGCGTCGGCGACCCGCGTCACGGCACCTCGAAGCCGTTTGCGAAAATCACGTCGCTCAACAACGCGGTCGAGAACACCTGCGAGGCCGTGGCCGGCAGGAAGTTTGCCGACCCCGCATAGCCGACGACAAGGGTAAACGCACCGACATCGGGAACGGTCAGGCTGCACGTCGCAATGCCATCGGTACCAGTTGTGCCGCTGCATGACTGGCCATCGACCGTGAACCCGATCGTCGCGCCGGAGACGGGCGCATTCGGTGTGACCGATACGTCGAGCAGGCTCGCCACCAGCGTGATCGGGCGACCGGCAAACCCGCCGGCGGGCGTACTGTTGAGGTTGACGAAGCTCGTGTGCCGTCCCTCATTCCAGGTGACGTGCGCAGGATTGGAGGTCAGCGTCGTGCTGTTGACCGTCGCGATGGCGACAATGGTATCGGTGCCCGCGTTTACGCCTGCGTAGGTCAGCATTGCCGTACCGTCCGCGCCGGCGTTGATCTGCGCGATCTGCGCGTTGGCGCCGCTGATCTGGAACTGGACCGGCGTGCCCTCCGCCACACTGAGGTTGTGGAAGGTCGCGGTAAACGTCTGCGTACTGCCCTGCACCGGATTCGGTGATACAACCAATGGACTTAACGCGATCAACGGGTGAACCACATTCAGCGGACAACTGCCGTCGGCATTCGTGACCTTGTACACGGCCACATTCATGCTCACGTACATGCAGCCATCGGGTCCTATGACCTGGACATTGGCATATCCGTTTGCGATCTGCAGTCCCGTGGTGCTGACCGGATCGGTGGTGATGTCGTAGCTGTGGATGCCGAGGGGAAGGTCGGGGGGATTCGGAGGACTCGTGGCAAGTGAGATCGCCTGCGCGTCAGCGTTGCCTTGCGAGCCGATCGCGGCGATTCCCAGATCCGGTGCTGTGATGCCGGGCAGGACGGTAATCTGGCCCGGGTCTCCGCTGGCCGTTCCGGTAACGGACACGACGCCGGCTGCTCCGCCATTGTCGCGATAGCTCAGCATGTACAGTGTTCCACCTTGCGCAAAGGACATGCCGCCATTCACGCCGGGTGTCGCGGCATAGACCGACGTCGTCGGCGTCGCGCTTCCGGGATCGGAAATGCGCCAGATCGAGCCATTCTCGGACCCACCGCCGGCGCAGGAATCGTTGACGAACAGATCGCCACTGGTCGGATCGGTCTTGACGAAGCTCGCACACGTGATCGAGGGCGCAACCGTCCTGACCAACGCACCGGTGACCGGATTGATTTCGATGACCGCACCGGTAAGGAAATTGCCGGTAGTCGCGTTCTGCGCGCCGTAGAGTTTGCCGTCCAGACCGAACGTCAGGTCCTCGAGGCCCGGACCCAACGGCGCCGGCGTGACCAGGGTATCCGGACCCACGGCTCCGCCGGCCGGTCCGAACTTGTAAACGTTGCCCGAATGCATATCCGAAACGTACAGGTTGCCGAGGGCATCGAATGCCAGCCCGGAGGCGCCGCGACAGCCATCGTTGAGACCACCGAAATTCGTAATCAGCGGGACGAAGCCGGTCGCGAACGGCGTGATTGCGTAACCGGGGCCGGCGCTGATGTCCGGGTTGCCGAGATTCGTGATGCCGCAGTTGTCGCCACCGCCGAAGCTGAAGTTGACCAAGGCCGAGCCGGGCACCGGCAAGTCGCCATCGGTGAAATCGGCCGCAGTGTACGTGATGGTTTCCTGCACGGTATCGGTCACGGTGAATTCGATTTCGCCGTTGCTATCGGTCGCGCTCGGGTCTGGTGCCGAGATCACCGAGTTGCCGGTCTGCGCAAGCGTGACGAGCTTGCCGGGTGTCGGGCGACCCATACCGTCCGCAAGCGTGACGGTGATCGTGTCGGTGCTGGTGCCATCGGCAGCGACCGCGTCGGTGAACGCAATAATGCTGCCGCTCGCGGCGATGGGCGAAATGATGTTCAGGCTGGCCGTCTCGTCGAGCGTGACCCCGTCGGTCGTATCCGTCGCGGTAAAGGTCAGCGGCTCGACCGTAAGATCGGTGACGGTGAACACCACTGCACCGTTGTCGCTCGTCGTCACGCCACTGGCCGGGCTGATCGTGGCGTGGCTGCCCGGATTGGCGGTCAGCGTTACGGTCTTGCCGATGAGGATGTTGGCATTGGCATCGACCAGCCGCACGGCGACATAGCTCGGCGTGCCGTCGGCAAATTGCGGCAACACCAGAGAAAACGTCGGTGGAAAGCTGAAACCTTCGACATCGTAGACCCGGACTTGCGACAACATCGGATCGATCGGACCCGCGGTCTGTCCGGTCAGTTGTTGATGCAGCAACGCGAGTTTCGGCGAGCCGAGTCCGACGTGGGCGAAATCGCTACCCATCGCAGCGGCGTCGTGGAACGCGCCGGGGCCGGCGAACGGGTAGATCAACGGATTGAGGGCGCCAAGTGCGCTGCCCTGGGTCTGCTTCAACAACGCCGTGAAAGCCGCCCATTCGGGCGCGGCCAAGCTGGTACCACCATTGAGCGTTCCGGTCGGACAGCCGCCCGCGTTCGCATTGCAGATCTCGATCCCTCCAGCGGGATCGGCATTTGCGACCACATCGGGCACCGAACGCGTCAACGAGGCGGTGTGTCCATTCTGGTAGGCCGGTCGCGCGAAATACCGGCTGGCGCCGAACCCGCCCTGGCCGGTTTGAGGGGTATCGTTGGTGCCGTTCCACCAGGTTTCGCCAGCCCAGATATCACCGGGACCCACGTTGAGCGAGGAGCCGCCGACGGCGGTTGCGCTTGGTACGTCGGCCGGCACGGCGACCGTGTTGGCGGCACCATCGAGGCAGCTGCTGCCGCTGTCGCCGGAGCCGTTGAATACGCTGATTCCGGAAGCGGCCGCACCTTGCAGAATCGAATCGATGCTGGTGACGTCGGCAAGCGTGGTCTGGTCCTCGCAATACGCCCAACTGTTGCTGATGATGTCGACATCGCCATTGATCAGCGCGTTGAACATCGCTTGAAAGCTGGTGCCGGATGGGCCGTCATAAACGGCGATCGCCGCACCGGGTGCAACGTTGAGCACCTCATCGATATCGAGCAGCACTTCGACCACGCCGGCGCCGGGTGGTCCACCGAAACCGCCATTGACATCGGTTTCCGTCACATCGTTGATCTTGCTGTCCGGCAGCCCGATCAGGCTGATGTAGTCGGCGATATCGCTCAATTCGAATGTATCGAATTCGAGCAAGCCGATGGTCTGGCCGGTACCATCAGCGCCTTGCCACGCCGGTGGCGGTGGATCGGTAAAGAAGTAGGACTGCTGCGCGTGTGTGTCGCTGACGTGCGCGACGCAGGCGTCGATCTTTCTCTGAACCTCCGCCCGCTGTTGTTCGAGAGTCCCTCCCGGCCTGTTGAAATACACGTTCAGCGAAACCGCCACAACGCAAATGGCGCGCCGTATTGCCTGTATCGAAGGCTGCGGTCTGGCCAGGTCGGAAAGCCCGGTAATTGCCTGCACATGGACAGCAATCGCGCCCGGCAATGAGGGGTCGCGATCATTCGCGTAAAAGGTCCTGTCGCCGATGCGGTAATCACCGATATGCACGTCGAACGCCTGCTCGGCCTGCGCACGCGTGCCGCTCACGGTCAGGGTCAGACGGTTCGCCGACTGTTCGGCAAGTTGAAAGCCCTGGGCTTGCAGATAATCGAGCACCTGCCGGTAGTCGGCGGCCGATGGGCCAAAGCGCGCGGCGAGTTCGGCCTGACTCAGAAACTGCCGGTAAACAGGCGATTGCGGATCGTAGACATCGCGCAGGTAGTGCTGGAAACCGGCCTCGTCATCGCGCTTGAGTACGACGGTCAGGCTCAGTGGTTGATCTGCTTCGCTCGCGACCTGTCCGTTTTTGGCAAGTGAACCCGCAGGCTCAACCGTCGCGGTTCCGAGCGCGTCCAGTACGTGCCCAGACAGGCGCACTCGCGCATCGGCAGCGCCGGCCGGCTGCGCAAGCGCCAGCGCCGGAAGGAGCAGCAGCGCCCCGATCAGCGCTGTCCATGAACCGCGATTGTCGAATCGTTCCGATGCATTCCGTGCGTCGGAACGCCTGCTGTACAACGTTGGACCCTGCATGATTCCTCACCCCTTGCGGACCGCGCGCCAGACCGACCGACACAGCTCGCCTCGCCTGACCCGAGTCACGAGCACGCCGGTATTCACCCTTGAGTGAGGAAATTGCGAGAAACATCACGCCATGTCGGCGTCGTGAGCACATGCTGGATCAGTCGGCGCGCGTCAGGGCGACATCCCAGGAAGACAGTTTGCGTGGGGGGTGTTGACGGAGCAGTGTGACGTGCCGCCTGCCCGGAGCAAGCAAAGCGGCTGGTACCACGGCCTCGACAAACGCGTAGGGTCCGGCGCGATGCAATGCAAGGTCGCGTGCGCTGAACAGATTGCGCGCGCCATCGGCGACGACGAGACCGTAGCGGATATTTGCGTCGGGGTGTTCAACTTCAACCTGGACTCGTACCGCTTCGGCGTCCCGCGGGAGCGTCAACTCGCGCGCCTCGCCGACACCACGCTCGGTCGAAGCCAGCAAAGTCAGGTTGGCAATGCCGGCGGGGCGCACGGGTGGTGATGTCGCCACCGGTGCGCGAAGGATTCCGCGCTCGACGCGCCCGGTCAGCACCACCGCGATCAGGACCGCTGCGGTCAGCGCGCCGATGGCGAGCCCTTTGCGCCACCGACGCCAGATGCTGCGACGATGGGGCGCTGCTCGCCTCACGTCCCTGGCGAGATACCGCCGATACAGCTTCCTTGCCGGTGGTGGCGCGGAGTCGGCCTGCGTGATCGGCGGCGGTTCACGTATCTGCGCGAGTGCGCGCGAAACCCCCGCGCGTTGCCCTCCCGCGGCGGATCCAAGCAGATGGGTTTCGACCGCCAGACGCTCGTCGGCATCGAGGCGGTCGCGCGCGTAGTCGTCGATCAGGTCGTACTCGGCCTCCTCGACACGTGCGGGGAAGTCCCGATCGAGCAGCAGGCGTTGCTCGAGCGCGGAGGACTCGGCATCGGCAAGCCGGTGCAAGAGCCAGTTGCGCAACGTGTGTTCGAGCGGATCGTCCATCGTGTCTGGCATCAGCAGGCGCCGGGCAAGGAAACGTGACGGGTCACTAGCAGTGCGGAAATCGGGGTATTCATCACTGCGTGTCGCCGATCGTACCGAGTCGTTTGCGCGCGCATTCCTCCAAGGTCTTGCGCA
>JBAVZT010000246.1:0-2939 GCA_049588955.1 Rhodanobacteraceae bacterium
TCGCAGGCCAGCGAGATCCTGTGGTCTGCGAGTCGGCGACATCAACGATTGACCAGCTTCTGCATCTGCGCGTTGCAGCGCTCACCCTGCACCAGCGTCTGCGCAAGCAGGTCGTCGATCTTGCGCAAATCGTCTGTTGTCCCTCGGCCAACCGTGAGCAGGTCAATCCGCCGGACGAACGACTTCCACTCCCTTGTCGGTCACGGGCGGTGGCCTGTTAGCGCTGCGTCTCCTGTTTTTTCGTCCAGATCGCATCGCGGTACCTGCGAGAATTCATATGCTCTCCTGTGCCGTCCAATATCCGAATCGGGCGGGCGTCAGCACGTCGGATCGAATGGACCGCCATGCGGCGCCCGCGCGCTCCCCGGCCTCGAGGCGTCGCTTCATGTCCACGTATGCGATGTGGACGAGCTCTTGCAAGGTCGCAACATCGATCTTCTGGGCGGGTCTGAGCTTGACGTGCCGCATGAACCTGCCTGTGCCTTCCATCGAGCGGTTTGCATCGGGGAGTTCGGCACCACGAAAGAACCCGACGTTCACGTGGTCCCTGAACGCATTGACGTAACCGAATGCCGCATCTCCGACGCACGCCGTCGGATGGCCATCGTGCAGCAGCTCCCGGACGTCGTCCCCGCAACCACGCATGACCTCGAACCAGCGTTGAGCAATCGTTCCGAGTGGACCCGCGTGCTCACGCATCCACACCTCGATGGAAGGATCTCGCTCGACCGCGCTGGGAAACCGCAGAAATCGGCTCATTGCAATGCTCCCGTTTTCCGTACCACGACTTCGAGCCGGCGGGCGCCGAATACGGGCGTGATGCGGCTCCGGTGGATCGACGATCCGGATCCCGCTACCTGACGTAATAACCGGAGACCTTCCAGGTGCCATCGGCGTCCAGCATCGGAGTCACGGTTTCGATGGCTTGAGCCTTGTGCTGGAACCTGGTGTCGTATTGAATGACCACGTATTCACCGTCCGGCGCGCCGGGTAGGGTGCGGGAGAATTGCGCCGTCTTCAGCTTGCGAGCGACAACGGACCCGAGCGGCTCTCTCACCGACCTTGCGGCCTGTTCCCAGCCACGTTCGGACACGCCCTTTTGAAAGACCGCCGCGGCGCTCTGCCAGGTGGTCCGGTAGTCGGCCGCGTCCAGTGACTGCAACCACTGCTCGCTCGACGCCTCGGCGGCCTTGATGCTTGTCGAGTCTTCCTGGGCGCACCCGGGAAAAGCCAGGAGCGCTGCTGCGATCCCTGCCAAAGCGATGAGAGATGATTTCATTGACCGGGCTCCCTTGGTCGTGATGCGTTCGAGCAGTATGACCTTCGCGAACAAAACCGGAAACAGAGTCGCCTTTCCAGGATCGGCAGGCGAAAGGTGCACTCCGGCCCTGGTTTGCTACCCTGTTTTGCGCCTGATTTGCCGGTTCCGTCAAGCCTGTCGGCACCGCGGTCGGCGCAGGTGCGCAGGCCGAACAAGGCGCATGTTCATCTCGCCGAACTCGAAACGGCCGGCGCTTGAGGACCCTTTTGACCGACATTCCGGAACTGGACCACGGAGCGAAAGAATGAGTTGTTTCAAGATCGCGATCGCCGCCGGAATCTTCTGTTGCGCGGGATCTGCGTGCGCGACGACGAGCGCCGTCGCGACCGACGCCGGGCAGACATCCGGACCGGTGATCCACATCGAGGATGTCGCGCGTTTCTACGAGATCTACCAGGCCGCAGGCAGACATCCGGGTGCGAAGCAGCTCCAGCACGACTACCTCGACGCCGGATCGGACGGCCTCCATCTCCTGGCGAAGCTGCGCAACGTCACCGGGAAACGTATCGCCGAGAACATCGAGAAGCACCCGGACGTCTATTCGAGTGCCAAGCGCTGCATGGTCGTTCTGCCGCGCGTGCGCGAGCGCCTGCACGTCGCCTTCCGCAGGCTGCGCGAGATATATCCGCAGGCGGCATTCCCGCCGGTGACGATCGCGGTCGGCCGCGGAAAGCCGGTCGGCGTGACGGACGCATCCGGCGTCATGATCGGCCTCGAAGCGCTTTGCGCGATCAACTATCTCGATTCCAATGTCGAGGATCGGTTCGTGCACGTGATTGCGCACGAATACGCGCACGTCCAGCAGGCTATAGCCGCGCCTGCCGTCTACGACGATCCGAAACCCACGGTGCTCGAAGCGTCACTGATCGAAGGCGCAGCCGAATTCATGGCGGAACGGATTTCCGGCAGCGTCGCCTACGTCAATCTGAAAACGATGACGCGAGGAGATGAGAAGAAAATCGAAACCGCGTTCGCCGCCGACGAAAACAAGACCGATCTTTCAGACTGGCTCAACAACGGCACACTGACCAAACCCGGCGATCTCGGCTACCGGGTCGGTTATCGCATCGTCAAGTCCTATTATCGGCGCGCCGCCGACAAGCGCCGCGCCATCCGCGAAATTCTCGGCATGAGCGACCCGAAGGCGTTTCTTGCCAGGAGCGGGTGGTATACGGGCATCAGGATGGGACCGCGTGCGGATCCTCGCGAAGCCGATCCCGGCGACAGGGACAAGGCACCAAGGTCGCGCTGATCGTGCCCCGAATCGTTTTCATGACTTGCGGCATTGCGGGCACTGGGTGAGGTTTCGTTATCACAACGAGGGAAGTAAACCCGACTCCCCTTCTGGAGCATTGCCATGATCCCCACCATCACCGCCTTTGAAAGTTCGCCCGATCGCGGCCAGGGACTCGCGCGCGACATGCGCGTTCGCTGGGCACTCGAAGAAGTGGGCCAGCCTTACTCGGTTCGTCTTGTTTCGTTCGGTGCGATGAAGGAATCCGCGCATCGGGCGCTGCATCCGTTCGGGCAGATTCCCACCTACGAGGAAGGCAATCTCGCCCTGTTCGAGTCGGGGGCCATTGTGTTGCATATCGCAGAGCGCCATGCGGGCCTGCTG
>JBAVZT010000247.1:0-4033 GCA_049588955.1 Rhodanobacteraceae bacterium
CACGGAATCCGTCGCAGCCGGCCGGCGGAACTGGAACCGGGCACGTTGCGCGTGATTTCCCTGCGCATGAACTATGTGGCGCCGGATAGCCGCGACGCCTGGGAGGTGCTCGAAAATCCGGACCTCGGCTACGTATCGCGCTACGCATTGGGGCGCGACTACCACAAACTGATGCGCCGGCGCCTGCAAACCTTGTCCGAGCGTATCGCCGGCATCACCGGTCCGTTCGGCCATCGTGTCTTCGTCGATTCGGCGCCGGTGCTGGAGAAGGCGCTCGCACGCAACGCGGGGATCGGCTGGATCGGCAAGCACACGTTGCTGCTCAGCCGCGAAGCCGGCTCCTGGTTTTTCCTCGGCGAGATTTACACCGATCTGCCGCTACCCGTGGATGCGCCTGTCGGCGCGCACTGCGGTAGCTGCACACGCTGCATCGACGTGTGCCCCACTCAGGCCATTGTCGGTCCGTACCAACTCGATGCAAGGCGCTGCATTTCGTATCTGACCATCGAGGCACGCGGCGCGATTCCGCTGCAATTGCGCAAACCCATCGGCAACCGCATTTTCGGCTGTGACGATTGCCAACTGGTGTGCCCGTGGAACCGGTTTGCGACGGCATCGGTCGAAGCGGACTTCGCGCCACGTCACGACCTTGACGGCGCGCGTCTGGTGGATCTGTTCGCCTGGAGCGAGGAGGAGTTTCTCAAGCGCACCGAAGGTATGGCGATTCGCCGCGCGGGATATGTCGGATGGTTGCGCAATATCGCGGTTGCCCTCGGCAATGCGCCGACCTCGAAATCCGTCATTGCCGCGTTGCGGGCACGTGCCGATGATGCGTCGGAGCTGGTCCGGGAACACGTCGCCTGGGCATTGGCCGAGCACGCGGAAAAGCAGCGCGCCAATAAATCTAAATCGCCAGTCAGGCCGCCTGCACCGGAATCGACGACTTGACATGGGTCACGCGATTGCGCCCGTCCACATAAACCAGTGCAGGTTTGTGGACAGCTGCTTCGGCTTCGCCAAGGACACCGTAGGCGCAGATGATCACCAGGTCGCCGGGACGCGCCCGGTGCGCCGCCGCCCCGTTGATCGAAATAGTCCCGCTGTCGTCCTCGGCACGAATCGCGTAAGTCGAAAAGCGCTCGCCGTTGGCAACGTTGTAGATATCGATGCGCTCGTACTCCCGGATCCCCGCGGATTCGAGCAGTCTGCCGTCGATCGCGCACGAACCCTCATAGTGCAATTCGGCGTGGGTCACCGTTGCGCGATGTATTTTCGCCTTGAGCATGGTGAGCTGCATCGAAATCCTCCGTCCGTCCCGTCGACTTGTTGCAAAAACGCAACAAATACGATCGTTTCGTGGAAACTCGCATTATAGCAAATCATCGATGCGGCGACGCAACAAAGCGTGCCGTCGGTCAGCCCGGATTGAGGCGCGAACGAGCGCGAATTGTCGCTGCATCGCGCAAAAAAAACCCTCGCCGCGTTTCCGCGCGAGGGTCTCAATTGGAGTGACGACTACCTAGCAATGCGCCCTGCATGCCTGGGAACCACAACTGACGTTGCAAAAATCCCAACGGCAGTGGGGAGAATACCACAAGGTTTCAGCAAAAACCACTGCCGCAAACCCTGGTTCACAAGAGCCGAACGCGCGAAGTCGAGAAGCACGAAATGGCGCTACCCGAGGGTCTTTTGACTTGCCGGACCTGCGCTCGCTGTGCTCAATGCGAACCGGGTCTTGCTGGCACCAGATCCTGGTCGAGGTCGAGATTGTCAATCAAGCGGATACCGCCGATTCGTGCCGCGATCAGGGCCATCAGCCCGACGCGCGAATCGTCCTTCGGCTCAGCCAGATCGGTCGCACGCCGGATCGCCACATAGTCAACGTCCAGACCCGACCCGAGCAGGTGCTCACGCGCCTGTCGTTCGATGTCGGCCAGTTTCACTCCGCGTGCGGGTACCGTGGAACGTATCCATTGCAATGTGGCATGGATTGCCGCCGCCCGCTCGCGCTGGGCCGGTTGCAGGTACTGATTGCGCGAACTCATGGCAAGTCCGTTCGACTCGCGCTGTGTCGCCGTGCCGATGATCTCGATCGGGAACCCCATCTCCTCGACCAGACGCCGAACCACGAGCAGCTGCTGGTAGTCCTTGCGCCCGAACACCGCGACATGGGGTTGCACGCGCACGAACAATTTGCCGACGACTGTCGCCACGCCATCGAAATGACCGGGCCGGATTGCCCCTTCGAGTACGTCGCTGATACCGGGAACGTGAATGCGCACGCTGGTTGCTATGCCGCTCGGATAGATCTCCTCGACCGCCGGACGAAATAGTGCATCGCAACCATGTTCCGCCAGGCCACGCTGATCCTGCTCCGGCGTACGCGGGTAGCGCGCAAAGTCCTCGTTCGCACCGAACTGGGTTGGATTGACGAACACACTGGCGACGATGGTGTCGGCATGCCGACGAGCGACGGCAATCAGGGCGTAGTGGCCTTCATGCAGGTTGCCCATGGTCGGCACGAATCCGACACGTCGCCCGGCTTGGCGCGCCGACTCGATGAATGCGCGCAGCGGCGCGGCCTCGCGGAAACACTGCATCGCCGGTCAATAACTGTGTTCGCTGCCCGGGAACTCACCCGCGCGGACTGCACGCGCAAACGCGCCCAGAGCGGCGGCCACCGATCCGCACCCGGCCAGGAAATCCTTGCTGAAGCGCGGCCGCTTGCCCGGCGTAATGCCGAGCAGGTCGTAGAGCACCAGCACCTGCCCGTCGCATGCCGCGCCGGCACCGATGCCGATAACCGGAATCGCAAGATCAGAGCTGATTTCGCCCGCGAGCGCAGCCGGCACGCATTCGAGTACCAGCAGTTCGGCGCCGGCATCCTGCACCGCCTTCGCATCGGCCTTGAGTCGACCGGCCGTCTGCGTTTCGCGCGCCTGCACGCGATAACCGCCGAACTTGTGCACCGATTGCGGCGTCAGACCCAGATGCGCGCACACCGGCACGCCGTGTCCGGCGATTGTGCGAATGACATCGCAGACCCAGCCGGCGCCTTCGAGTTTGACCATCGAGGCGCCGCCTTCGGCCATCAGCCGTGCCGCCGTCGCCAGTGCCGTCGCGGGATCGCGAAAGCTCATGAAGGGCATATCCGCGACCAGCAAGGCCCGGCTTGAACCTCGTGCAACGCAAGCGCTGTGATACACCATCTCATCGACGCTGACCGGCAGCGTGCTGGTGCGACCCTGCACGACCATGCCAAGCGAATCGCCAATCAGCAGCACATCGATGCCCGCCGCATCGGCCTGCGCCGCGAAACTCGCGTCGTAGGCGGTCACCACAACAATTTTCTCGGCTTTCGCCTTGAGCTCGCGCAGGTGCGGAACGGTGATCGCACTTGATTGCTTCGCGCTGTCAGGTTTCTTTTTCATGTCGTCGCAACCCCGGAAACCACGCCGATCCGCACCGGCGGCTGTTCAAGGTGGCATACGCGCGATCGCTATTCAATCGGTCTCGATCGAGATGCATTGACCGGCGTCGACCGCGGCAAGCAATTCGGCAACTGTTGCGTTCCCTGGAACGCGCCGATGCGGGGTCAACTCGGCAAGCGGGACGAGCACAAACGCACGCTCCGCGAGGTGTGGGTGCGGTAAGCGCAAACCCGGCTCGTCGCAAGTCAGATCCCCGTGCAGAAGCAGGTCAAGATCGATCAGACGGGGCCCCCAGCGCTCGCCGGTCCGCACGCGACCTTGCTCGCGCTCGATGCCAAGCAGGCCATCGAGAAGGCGCCGTGGCGACAGCGCGGTAACCAGTTCTGCCACCGCATTGATGAAATCGGGCTGTTCGAGCACGCCCCATGGCGCGCTGCGGTACAGGTGCGAGTGACGCACCACGTGTACACCCGGCAACCGTGTGTCGAGCGCCACGAGTGCGCGTCGCACTTGCCGCTGCGGATCATCCAGATTGCTGCCGAGCGCGACATAGGCCAATGCATCGAGCGCTTGCGCGTTCATTCGCCGGAACCGGAATCACC
>JBAVZT010000248.1:0-7852 GCA_049588955.1 Rhodanobacteraceae bacterium
CACCACGCGCGCGATCAGTGCACCGTGCGCCGTGTGACGTTGGCTGTGCGGCAACGGCGTCAGCCGTGCCAGCGCGGAGTCGACCCTGGGCGGCGGGCGGAACGCCTCTGGTGGCACGTGAATCAGCGATTCGACCCGGCAGGCCAGTTGCAGCATCACCGACAGGCGGCCATACACCTTGCTGCCCGGTGCGGCGGCCATGCGCTCGACGACCTCCTTCTGCAACATGAAATGCATGTCGCGAATGGCGTCGATCGCTTCGATGCAGTGGAACAGGATTGGCGTCGAGATGTTGTACGGCAGATTGCCGACCAGGCGCAGTTCCCCGGCACTGCCGAGTGTTGCGAAATCGACGCGCAAGGCATCGGCCTGGATAATGTCGAGTTCGCCCCGTCCGGCCGCGGCCGTGCGCAGACGCGGAACCAGGTCGCGATCGAACTCGATGACGGTCAGACGGCCGAGCGCTGCAAGCAGTGGCCAGGTGATTGCCCCGTCGCCCGGACCGATCTCGATCACGCGCTCGCCCGCACGCGGCGCGATCGCCTGCACGATGCGTTGAATGACCGCCTGATCGTGCAGGAAATGCTGGCCGAAACGCTTGCGCGTCATCGGCACGGCACGCCGCGCCGCACAAGCTCGATTGCCATGCCGGCCGCCGCAATCAGACTGCCGGCATCCGCGCACCCGCGACCGGCAATGTCGAGCGCTGTGCCGTGATCGACGCTGGTACGTATCCACGGCAGCCCGAGCGTGACGTTTACGGCGTGACCGAATCCGGCATGCTTGAGTACCGGCAAACCCTGATCGTGATACATCGCGAGCACGGCATCGCATTCGGCCAGGCGGGTCGGCACGAACGCCGTATCGGCTGGCAACGGACCGACGAGATTCAGGCCGCGCTGGCGCAACTGCGCGAGTACAGGCTCGATGATGTCGATTTCCTCTCGACCCAGATGTCCCCCCTCACCAGCATGCGGGTTGAGTCCGAGCACCGCGATGCGTGGTCGCTCCACACCGAAGCGCACGCGCAGATCGCGATCGACAATGCCGATCTTCTGTTCCAGCAGGTGATGCGTAATCGCCGCGGGCACGCCGCTCAGCGGCAGATGCGTGGTTGCGAGCGCGACACGAAGATCGCCGGCCGCCAGCATCATCACCACCGCGCAACCGGTGCGCTCGGAGAAGAATTCCGTGTGGCCGGTGAACGCGATACCGGCGTCGTTGATCACCGCCTTGTGCACCGGTGCGGTCACGATCGCATCGAACTCGCCACTGCCGGCGCCGTCGGCTGCGCGAGCCAATGCGGCGAGAACGCAATGCGCATTGCGCGTGTCCGGAACACCCGCCTGCGCCTGCGTCGCAAGCGGCAACGCGATAACCCGCATCGAACCGGCTGCGCGCACGCTGGATGCACTGCTTGCCTCATACGGTTCGAGCTTTAGATCGATGCCGGCCGAACGCGCCGCAACGCCAAGCAGGTCCGGGTCGGCAATCGCAACGAGGTCGGCGGCGACATCACTCGCCGCGAGCCGCACCAGCAGTTCCGGGCCGATACCGGCCGGCTCGCCTGCGGTCAGCGCGAGTCGCGGCAGCCTACTCCGGCGGCGTGTCAGGTCCGGCTGCGGCATCATTGCCGGTCCCCGCCTCGGGCAGGCGCACGTCGATGTACGCCTCACCTCGAATCTGGCGCAGGAAACTCTCGTATTCCTCGTCGGCCTTGCGATTGAGCAGAGTCTGTTTGGCCTGTCGCCGCTGCAGATCGCTGGTCTTGTCCTGAGTGCGGCTGCCGAGCAACTGGATGACGTGCCAACCGACCTCGGTCTGGAACGGTTCGGATATCTCGTCGTTGGAAAGTTTGCCGATGATCTCGCCAACCTTGGCGCCATATCCGTCGATCGGGAACCACCCCATGTCGCCGCCGAGATTCGCGGTCGCGCTGTCCTCGGAGACTTCCTTGGCGACCTTGGCGAAATCCTCGCCACCGACGACCCGCTTGCGGATGGCCTCGATGCGCTGCCTGGCCTGATCGCCGGAGGTGATCTCGTCGACCTTGATCAGGATATGACGCGCGTGATACTCGGTGACCATCTGCGTTCCGGGGTGATCGCGCCTGCCGTACAGCTTGATGATGTGGAAACCGTTGGGCCCACGCAGCGGTGGCGAGACATCGCCTTCACGCATGTCCTTGGTCAGGTCGACGAATTCCGTTGGCAGCTCGCTGATCGCGCGCCAGCCAAGACCGCCGCCTTCGAGCGCGTTTTCCGCGTCGGAGAAGCGGATCGCCGCAGCCGAAAAATCCATGCCCGCATCGATCTGCTGCTTGGCGTCTTCAGCCCTTTTTCGAGCGGCATCGATCACGTCGGGTGTCGCTCCATCGGGTATGGCAATGAGGATGTGTCCGAGATGCAACTCGCCGTTGTTCAAGGCGCCGTTCTTCAGCAGGTTGTCCACTTCCGCATCACTGACCTGCACGCGATTCTGCAACACGCTCTGGCGCAGACGCTGCACAATCACCTGGTCGCGAACCTGATTGCGGAACTCGTCGTAATTGAGGCCCTGCTGCGCAATCGCCTCGCGCAACTGGCTGACATTCATGTTGTTCTGCGCAGCTATCTGACCCAGCGCCTGATCGACTTCGGCATCGGATATCTTGATCCCGTTGTCATTGGCGCGTTGAATCTGGAGCTTCTGCATGATCAGTCTTTCGAGCACCTGGTGCTCGAGCACGTCATGTGGCGGCAGTTGCTCGGGATTCTTCGCGTACAGGCTCTGGATATTGGTGATCGCTCGATCGAGTTCGCTTTGCAGGATGACGTCCTCGTTGACCACCGCCACGATGCGGTCGATCGATTCGACCGGCAGGTTCTGCGCGTGAATCGGTGTGCCTGCGCCGAAAGCAAGGAAAGTGAAGACGACGGCTGTCAGAAGTCTGTTCATGAAGGGGATTTGTTCGCGAGTGAGGCGGGCGCCAGGGCACGCCTATTGGTAGCCAAGAATACCACGGCGCAGGAAATCGTCGGTCTGCTGGCCGACCGACCCGATGCCCTTGAATTCGACCTCGAAATACAACGCATTGTCGGCTTCGCCCTGGGCATTGTGAATCCAGTGTCGAGCCAGCACGCGCCACGTGACGCAGCAACTGTCGTGCTCGATACCGACCAGACGTTCGAGCGTCTCGTGGTCGCGAAACGAAAAATTCTCGCGGGCGATGACGCGCCAGCCTGGCGCAAGCGGCAGCAGTGTCGAGACATCGACTTGTTCGAGCACATTGCGCCGGAATCGATAGGAAAAATTGAACAGACCGTCAGTTCGGAACCGCTGCTGGAAACTGACCGCGGACAGATCGGTCTGCCGCGTATTCGGGTTCCACTGCTGATCCAGCACCAGCCGCGAGCGATCAGCGATGCGCAAATCCAGTTCGCCGACATAGGTCGAGCCGGAAAAATCGGTCGGCACGCAGGATGGCAGCACGACACCATCCACAGTGCACGGCAATTGCACGCGCTGGTCGTCGAAATAGCGTATCTCGCCGATACTTGCCGCGAGACGCTCGTCGCCGCTGGCGTCCTCCAGCAAGCGCGTCGTCAGCGCCAGGGTCAGGTTGTTCGCATCGGACTGGCGATCGGCGCCGACGAATTGATTGGTGCGAAACAACTGGCCGAAACTGAAAGGCACGAGCTGGGTGTCGAAAATCGGCAGATCGTCCTGGTTGCGGTACGGCACGCGCAGATAGAATGCCCGCGGCTCGAGGGTCTGCGTATACGCCTGGTTGCCGATTTGCAGGCTGCGCTCGAAGATCAAGCCACTGTCGAGGCTGAAGATCGGAACCCCGCGCGTCGGACTGCTGACTTCATCGCGGTCGAGCTGATACCGGGTATAGCGATAACCCAGCTGCGGGCGGACGAACCACGCTGCGGTCTCGATTGGCCATGCGAGATACGGAAACAGATCGACGCGCTGTCCATCGAGGGCGTCGTTCTTGGAAAATGCCACCGCCTCGGAATCGATGCCCCATTCGAGATCACCGGCAAGCGGGTGTTCACCGTTGAAGGTGGCGCGCGGCAGTCGCCGGTATGGTTCGAAACGATTGGGCAGCGTCGGATCGGTGATCTGGTATTCGTCGCCACCGAGGCTTGCACTCCACCAGTCGCCGTGACCGTTGAGGTAGACACGCGACGGCAGCAGACTGGTTGCCGCGGTCGTCAGGCTGCGTCCGAAGTCCTCGAAATAGCGATCGTCCGACACCCGATTGATGTTGACAGAGGCGCCCCAGTTCTCGCTGAAACTGGTCGAGTCCCTCCATTGAAACGAGCCGCGATCGCGGTCGGCCAGACGGTCGTCCGGGAGGTAGGTGAATTCGACCTGCCCGCGACTGCCGGGAACGAGATAGCGAAACTCGCCGCCGAGCATGAGCCCGCGCTGGGTCATCAGACGCGGCAGCAGGGTCGCATCGTAGTTCGGCGCGAGATTGAGATAGTACGGCAACGTCACGTCGAAACCGCGCCGGTCGCTGTAGCCGATATTCGGATACAGGAAACCCGATTCGCGTTCGTCGTTGAGCGGAAAGCGCGCGTACGGCAGCCAGAAAATCGGTACGCCACCGACGCGGAAGGTCATGTCGTGCGCCCGCCCGATTCCTTCGGTCTGATCGAGGGTCATGTCGGATGCGCGAAATTCCCATTGCGGATCGTCGATGTCGCAGGTCGAATAGGTCGTTTGCTCCAGATGCGCATGATCCGGATCGCTCATGTCGGCGTGCGCCGCGCGACCGTTGCCGCGTGAGCCGAGCAACTGGTAGCGCACGTTGTCGAGGGTTGCGTGCTCGGGTTTGGTTGCCCCTTTGGCCCGGTCGGCCGACATCAGTGCGGAACGATCCTGATAGCGCACATGGCCGGTTGCGACGTATGCCGTGGTGTCTGTGTCGTAGGACAGGGTATCGGCCCGCAACAACTGATCGAGCCGGCGCAGTTCAGCGTCGCCTTCGAGCACGTAGCGATGCGCGTCACCGGACTGGACCTTGACCGCGCTGAAGTCGGCCGGCGTGCTGTCGCGATCGCCCGTCGTCGGCAAACCGGGTACGTAGAAATCGAGCAGATCGTTCTTCTTGCACATCGAAAAGTCGTCGGGTCGCTTGGCGCATTTCACCATGCCGAGGCGACAAGTCGGTGCAATCGCATCGTCGGCGTGGGCGGGGGCGGCCAGCGCGATCAGCGCGATCAGACCCGCAAGCACCACATGGCGCCGCTGGAGAGGACGGTGGAGAGGGTGCGGCACGATCGGCGGGGCGTTCTTGGGGGAGCAAAGGCCGCTAGCTTGCCGCAACCGCCCGCGACCGGCAAACATCTTGTATGAATGGCCAGGATAGTGATCCCATGCTGCCGGGCGGCGAGTGCCGACCACGGGATCCGACGGCGCGCCGATGCCGAGCCGGTATCGACGGAGAGACTGCATGATGCCCGAGAAGCGCACCTCACAGACCACGGTCTGGGACCTGCCGACGCGCCTGTTCCACTGGATTCTGGTGCTCCTGATAGCGCTGCAATTTGCCAGTGGGGAATTGGAGTTGCTGCCGATGGAATGGCATTTTCGTCTCGGCTACGTCACCCTTGCGTTGATCCTGTTCCGGCTGCTCTGGGGGTTTTTCGGTTCCACCAGCGCGCGCTTCCGCACATTCGTGCGCTCGCCGTGGGAAGTCCTGCGCTACCTGGGGAACAGCATCGCCGGGCGCGAATCGCGCCACGTCGGACACAATCCACTGGGTGGCTGGTCGGTCATCGCGATGCTGCTCTGCGTGGCAGTGCAGGCGCTGAGCGGACTGTTTGCAAGCGACGACATCAGCGAATACGGCCCGCTTGGCGCGCGCGTGTCCGACGCGACAGTCGATCTGCTGACGCGCGTGCACAAGATCAACCGCTATGTGCTCGCGATGCTCATCGCGCTGCACCTGACCGCAGTGCTGCTGCACTGGATACTCAAGCGCGACAACCTCGTCGCACCGATGCTGCACGGTCGCATGCGCGTCGCAGCCGATCAGGCGGCTCCCTCCATCGCGCCGTTGTGGCGGGCACTGGTGCTGGTCTTGATCAGCGCAGCAATTGTCTGGGGCATCGTGGCCTGGGGCGAAGCCGCCTAGCGTGCGCTCTGTGCACGCTGCGACCCGGTGGACGCCGTTTCGTCTGTTCTCTGCGCCCACCGCAAGGTCGGTGAGGTCGCAGAGCCCGCAGGATCGGTCCACCCCGTAGCCCGTAGGATGGGTTGAACCCGCAGGATGAGTTGAGCGCAGCGATCCCCATCGCAACGACCACTCAACCGCATGGGTTTCGCTACGGTCAACCCATCCTGCGAAACTGCTCAGCGCAGCGATTGACCGGGAGATCGCGGCATGGGGCGAGGCGACATAGCGCCGGCGTCTCAATCCTCTTCGCGGTACTTGTCGTGACAGCTCTTGCAGGCGCCGGCAGTTCCCTTGAACTGCGCCTTCATTTTCGCCTCGTCCCCGGTCTTCGCCACCTCGGCCAGTTTTCTCGACTGCGTGACGAGGTTGCCCATCTTGTCCCGGAAATCCGGAAAGTTCTTCCAGATATCGGGTTTGGCTTCGGTTTTGGCACCCTGATCCGAACCGGGCGGAAACCCTTCTAGCAGCTGCGGCGCCATCAACGCGATGCGATCGGCGTGTTTCTCGAACGCCGCGGCATCGAACGGCACCTTGCCCTTGAACATGTCGGCCAGTGGCGCGAAGTTCCACAGGATGACGTGATATACGCTCTGGCGATAGTGAATCGCGGTCGACGGCTTGACCGCCGCAGTCGCGACGGCGACAGCGCCGCAGGCCATGGATATTGCGGCGGCGAGAAGAACAAGCTTGCGCATGAATCGCTCCAAGAATGAGTCCGGACTGTGGAGTGTAATCGTTGAAAAAGCGTCGCGCTGCCGATCGACGCGACTTATCATCGAGCCTCCCGCTCAGGAGATCGCCATGTCCGCCCGTCTTTCACGGAACCTGCGCTGGGTTCTCATCCTCGCATCCGGCATCGCCGGCCACGTCAACGCCGCCATGGTCGCGAAGGCCGTGTCGTACCAGCTCGGCAATACCCGGTTCGAGGGCCAGCTTGTCTACGACGACGCATCGAAAACGCCGCGTCCCGGCCTGGTCATGGCACCGAACTGGTACGGGGTGAACGATGCCGCGATCGCCAAGGCCAAGCAGATCGCCGGGGCCGATTACGTGATCTTCCTCGCCGACATGTACGGCAAGGGCGTGCGTCCGGACGACAACAAGGCGGCGTCGGCTGCGGTCAAACCGCTGTATGCGAGCCGCAGGCTGATGCGCACGCGCATCAATGCCGCACTCGACCAATTGCGCGCACAGGAGGGTTCCGCACCGATCGATCCTGCGCGCCTGGCCGCGATCGGTTTCTGTTTCGGCGGCGCGGCCGTACTCGATCTGGCCCGGTCCGGCGCCGATATCGCCGCCGTCGTCACGTTTCACGGCGATCTCAAAACCGACGATCCGGCGCTCGCGAAGAACATCAAGGCCAGCGTTCTCGCCATGAACGGCGCCGACGACACGTTCACCATGTCCGATGCGCCGGCGTTCGAGGAGGAGATGCGCGGCAGCCCAGCCGACTGGCAGTTTGTGGTGTTCGGACACGCAGTGCACTGCTTCACCGAGACCGACGCGCATTCGCCGCCCGGTTGCGTGTATGACGCGAAGGTTGCCAGGCGCGCCTATGCCTTGATGCGAAGCTGGCTCGACGAAGCGTTTGCGGAAAGGGCTCCGTAGACATCCGGCGCACAGTTCGCGCTCAAGTGCAGCGGCCCACCGCGTAGTCGGCCAGCACCAGGAGCGCAT
>JBAVZT010000249.1:0-7237 GCA_049588955.1 Rhodanobacteraceae bacterium
GATCCAGCGCGCCGCAATCGAGGATTGCCGCAATCACGCGATCAAGCATGCTGCGCCCGCCAGTCTCGATCGCATTGCGCAGCATCGCCGCTTGCGCCGGCGCGCACCGAGCGATGGCCAGAATGATCGGCAGGGTCGGTTTGCCCTGAGCCAGGTCGTCGCCGACATTCTTGCCGAGCGCACCGCCCTCGGCCATGTAGTCAAGCACGTCATCGGCGATCTGGAACGCAAAGCCAAGTTCGAGCCCATAGCGCGCCAAGGCGCTCTCCTCGGCTTCGGGCAGGCCGGCGAGTACACCGCCGAGACGTGTCGCAGCCGAGAAGAGCACGGCGGTCTTGCGTTCGACCACACGCAGATACGCAGTCTCGTCGGTGTCGGCGTTGCCGATATGCAGCAGCTGCAACACCTCGCCCTCGGCAATCTGGTTGGTCGAATCGGCCAGGATGCGCATGATGCGCATGTGATCGAGTTCGACCATCATCTGGAAACTGCGCGAGTAGAGAAAATCGCCAACCAGCACGCTCGCCGCATTACCCCACAGCGCGTTGGCGGTCTCGCGACCGCGTCGCAAACCGGACTCGTCCACGACATCGTCGTGCAGCAAGGTTGCGGTGTGGATGAACTCGATCACCGCCGCAAGCTGGATATGCTTGTGCCCACGGTAGCCGGCTGCAGCGGCGGCAAGCAGATGCAGCATCGGCCGCAAGCGCTTGCCGCCGGCGGCGACGATATGCTCGGCGATCTGGTTGACCAGCACCACATCCGACGCCAGATGCCTGCGTATCAACGCATCGACGGCAGCCATGTCGCTGGCCGCCAGCCCTTGAACCTCCACCAGGGCATCAGTGCGGGACGTCGTCGGTAACGGCGGAACAGTGGTGTTCAAGCAAAATCCCCATCCAAATCGACGTCTGGCACGTCACCGGCGTATGACGGAAATCCATTGAAAGCAGCGACAACGGTTCCCGCGTCTTGCGGGAACAGCGTCCTGCGGAGCTCTCCAACCGTCGCGATTATAACTACGCCCGTCCGCGATGCGTTCCGACGCGAAGGCCGGGCGAGCGATCGCTGCATTTTCCTACGAGCATCCGCAACCGGCATCCATGCGGGTGCGGCTTTGCGGGTAGTATGCTGCCCACCCAACCGAGCCACATATTCCCGGAGGTCATTGTCATGGCGCGCGGCATCAACAAGGTCATTCTGATCGGAAATCTCGGCGCGGATCCCGAAACGCGCTACACCGCAAACGGCGCCGCGATCACGACAATTCGCCTTGCCACATCGGAATCCTGGAAGGACAAGCAGACCGGCGAACAGCAGGAACGCACCGAGTGGCATCGCGTGAAGTTCTTCGGGCGTCTCGCCGAGATCGCCGGCGAGTACCTGAAAAAGGGCCGCCAGGTCTATATCGAAGGTTCGATCCGCACCGACAAGTTCACCGGCAATGATGGCGTGGAGAAGTATTTCACCGACATCATTGCCAACGAAATGCAGATGCTCGGCGGCATCGGCGAAGGCGGCGGCGGCGGATCACGCGATCGCGGAGAGCGCGCGCCGTCGCGCAACGCGCCTTCGAATCAGCGCCCGCCATCGGCCTCGGAGAAGGCGCCGGGCGACGATTTCGAGGAAGACGATATTCCGTTCTAGGAAACTGGGCGCGTGGCAGTCCAACCCGATTCGCGGTCTGCTCTCGATGCTGAGATGCACGCGGCATCGCTTGGCACCGCTTGGGGAGGCACGCCATGATTCCCGGAACTCGTCGGAGTACGGTGACCGCGAGGTGGATGCGCGTGGCCACGGCATGTCTCGCGCCGCTTGCCGTTTGCGGCACGGTAAGCGCTGCTCCATTCGTCTACGTCTCGGAATTCCAGAACGCGAGCGTAGCCGTCATCGACACGGCGACGAACAGCGTCGTCGCCGCGATCCCGGTCGGCGGCTACCCAGGCGGAATCGTCGTCAATCAGGCCGGGACAGCGGCCTATGTCGCCCTCGGCGGGAGCGGCAGCGTTGCGTTCCTCGATCTCGTGCACAACACGGTCACGCACACCGTGACCGCCGGCGAAGTCGCGACCGATGTGGCGCTGGACACGTCCGGGACCATTTGCACGTGCTGCACCGCTCGCCGAACTCCGTAGCGGTGCTCGACGCGGCGACCGGCGCATCCTTGTCGACGGTTGCGCTGGAAGGATTCGATCACGATTATCCGAGCGCTCTCGAACTGAACCGGGCTACCGCCGAGATCTACCCATTGTTCCAGATCTCGTCGACCATTCCGGTCATCGACGCACGCACCGATGTCCTGAGGACCGCTCTCGAAAACCGTGACGATCTGTTGCCATCGGGTCTTGCGGTGGGACCGCAGGGCCGGACGCTCTACGTGGCCAACTGCTGCTATGTCAGCGGTTTCGATATCCCTCCGCCAGCAGATATCGTTACCGCGATCGACACCACGCGGTGTGCCGCTGACCAGCCTGTCGCTCGGCGAGCAGGTCGACGATGTCGTTGCGGATCCGATGTCGTCACGACTTTTCGTCGCCACCGCTTATCACGTGAAGGTCGTTGATACCGCAACGCAGTCAGTCGGCGCTTCGATTCCGATTACGGGACCGCAGCATCGGATCGCGTTCGATCCCGTCTCGGGGCATGCCTTCGTCTCCGATCACGAACACGATCTCGTCGCAGTCGTCGATCCCTCGAATTCCACAGTTGTAACAACCATCCAGGTATTTGGCTACCCGTTTGACATGGCGGTGCACCCGGGGCCGTCCGGCACAACCGTCGCGCAGGCCCTACCTGCCGCCGATGGCCGGACGCTAGCGTTGCTGGCGCTCGTCCTCGGGCTTGCTGCGGCTGGCGTCCTGAAGCGAAGCGCGGGTCCGGCCGCACGTCGGTGAGGGAGCGCGTTGGGAGTCGACGGCTCGCGCTGGCGCAGGTCAGGCGGTAACATGGCGGGCCTTTTCCGGCCGGAGCGTCGTTTCCGGTCTTTCACAGTTCGATGTCATGACAACCCTTCTGGTGACCGGCGGCGCCGGCTTTATCGGCGGCAATTTCGTGCTCGATGCGATGGCGCGCGGTGGTGTGCGCGTGGTCAATCTCGACAAGCTGACCTATGCAGGCAATCTCGAAACGCTGGCCGGCCTCAAGGACAATCCCGATCACGTCTTCGTGCAAGGGGACATCGGCAATCGCGAACTCGTGGACGCGCTGCTGACCGAGCATCAACCCGACGCGATCGTCAATTTTGCCGCCGAATCGCACGTCGATCGTTCGATCGACGGTCCCGCGGAATTCGTCCAGACCAATGTGGTCGGTACCCTGGTGCTGCTGGAAAGTGCGTTGAGCTGGTGGAGAGACGCCGGGCCGAAACGAAAAAGCGCGTTCCGTTTCCTGCACGTGTCGACCGACGAGGTGTATGGCTCGCTCGGGCCGAGCGGGCGGTTCAACGAGGAATCGCCGTATCGGCCAAATTCGCCCTATTCCGCATCGAAGGCGGCGTCGGATCATCTGGTGCGCGCGTTCCATCACACCTACGGTCTGCCGACGCTGACCACCAATTGCTCGAACAACTACGGTCCAGGCCAGTTTCCCGAGAAACTCATCCCTCTCATGATCCAGAAGGCGCTGAACGGTGAGCCACTGCCGGTGTACGGCGATGGCCGCAACGTGCGCGACTGGCTCTACGTAGGCGATCACTGCCGAGCGATCCATCGCGCGCTGGAAGCGGGACGTCCCGGCGAGGTGTACAACATCGGCGGTGATGCCGAGTGCGAGAACATTCGCGTCGTCAAGACGATCTGCGCGCTGCTCGATGCGCGCAGGCCGCTGCCCGACGGGAAGATGCGCGAATCGTTGATTACCTATGTCGCCGATCGCCCAGGTCATGATCGCCGATACGCGATCGATGCCGGCAGGATCACGCATGAGCTCGGATGGGCGCCGAGGGAAACCTTCGAGTCGGGCATGGTGCGCACGCTCGACTGGTATCTCGAACATCAGGACTGGGTGCAGCGCGTACTCGACGGCAGCTATCGCATGCAACGGCTGGGATTGTAGGAACGCGCCGCACGCGCGATGCAGCGATGGGGAGAATCGATTTCAGTCAATGGGCGCATGCGCTGCGGCATAACCAGGCAGGACAACGTGACGATTCGTAAAGGCATCATCCTGGCCGGCGGCTCCGGCACGCGGCTGTATCCGCTGACGCAGACCGTCAGCAAGCAACTGCTGCCGGTGTACGACAAGCCGATGATCTACTACCCGCTCAGCACGCTGATGCTGGCCGGCGTGCGCGAGGTGCTGATCATCAACACGCCGCACGAACAGCCCCTGTTCCGCAACCTGCTCGGCGACGGCTCGCAATGGGGTTTGTCCATCCACTACGCGGTGCAGCCCTCGCCCGACGGACTCGCGCAGGCGTTCGTGATCGGCCGAGAATTCGTCGCCGCAGAGCCTTGCTGCCTGATCCTCGGCGACAACATTTTTTACGGCCACGGCCTGACCGAGCTGCTAAAGCGCGCGCTGTCGCGCGCGGCCGGCGCCACAGTGTTCGGCTACTGGGTACGCGATCCCGAACGCTACGGCGTTGCCGATTTCGATGCCAACGGCCGTGTGATCGGACTCGAGGAAAAACCAGCGCGACCCAAGTCGTCATGGGCGGTGACCGGCCTGTATTTCTACGATCAGCGCGTCTGCGATTACGCGGCGGAGCTGAAACCATCGGCACGCGGCGAACTCGAGATCACCGACCTCAATCGTCGCTATCTCGCGGACGGCTCGCTGATGCTCGAAAAGCTCGGGCGCGGCTACGCCTGGCTCGACACCGGTACCCACGAATCGCTGGTCGAAGCGTCGAACTACATCCAGACGATTGAAAATCGTCAGGGTCTCAAGGTCTGCTGTCCCGAGGAAATCGCCTGGCAGAATGGCTGGATAGACGCCGAGCAAGTACTGCGTCTGGCCGCAACTCTGGCGAAAAGCGGGTACGGGCGCTACCTGAAGCAACTCATCGAGCAGGACGGCGCTCCGTGAAGATCATCGAGACTGCACTGCCCGGTTGCATCGTGATCGAACCGACCGTGCATGGCGACGCGCGCGGATTTTTCTACGAGAGTTTCAATGCGCGCCGCTTCGCCGATGCCGGCCTCGAGCTTTCCTTCGTGCAGACCAACGTCTCGCGCTCGGCACAAGGTGTCCTGCGCGGTTTGCATTACCAGTGGCCCCAGCCGCAGGGCAAACTGGTCAATGTGATCGAAGGCGAGGTGTACGACGTCGCCGTCGACATTCGCATGGGTTCGCCGACCTTCGGACAATGGGCCGCGGCGATCCTTTCCGCCGAAAACAAGCGTCATTTCTGGGTACCGGAGGGATTCGCACACGGTTTCGCCGTCCTCTCCGAGGCTGCCACATTCACCTACCAGTGCACGGCGTTGTACGAGCGCGCGGCGGATGCCGCGATCCGCTGGAACGACGCCTCGATCGCGATCGACTGGCCGATCGCCGAACCGATCCTTTCGGACAAGGACGCGCGCGCGCCATTCCTGGGCGATGTGGCGCACGACAAGCTGCCGCGCTGGGCCGCATGAGTGCGCTCGGCGAGGATAGCCACACGACGATGAGAATCCTGCTGCTCGGCGCCAGCGGGCAGGTCGGTCATGCCTTGCGTGGTGCACTGGCTGCGACCGGCCAACTCATTTGCTCGACGCGCAGCGGAAAGCTCGACGACGGCAGCCCCTGTGTCGCAGCGGATCTTTCCGATCCGCAATCGCTGGGTCGCGCACTCGACGAAACCGCTGCCGACCTTGTCGTCAATGCGGCAGCGTACACCGCCGTCGATCGCGCCGAAGACGAGCCCGGTGCGGCCGAGCGCATCAATCATGACGCCGTCGCCGAGATCGGCGAGTGGGCAGCGCGTCGCGGTGCAACGGTCATGCATTACTCGACCGACTACGTGTTCGATGGCCACGCGACGCAGCCGTACCGTGAAGACGATCCGGTCGCGCCGATCGGGATCTATGGCCAAAGCAAGCTCGCCGGCGAACAGGCGCTCGGTGCAAGCGGCGCAGCACATTTCATCGTGCGCACGGCCTGGGTCTATGCCGCGCGTGGTCACAACTTCCTGCTGACGATGCTGCGCCTTGCCGGCGAGCGCGAGGAGCTGCGCATCGTCGCCGACCAGACCGGTGCGCCGACCCCGGCCGGCCTGATTGCGCGAACAAGCGCGAAGATGGTCGAACAATGGCGCGGCCTCGACGCAAACCGGCAACGCGACCTGTCGGGCATCTGGCATCTGACTGCGTCCGGTCGCTGCAGCTGGTTCGATTTCAGCGAGGCGATCATGGCCGAGGCGCATGCGGTCGGGTTGATCGCGCGACCGCCACGCGTGGTGCCAATCGCAAGCGGTGACTATCCGACGCGCGCGCTGCGCCCGGCATTTTCCGTACTAGACTGCGGCAAGCTGCAATCGGCTTTCGGTGTTCGCTTGCCCGATTGGCGCGAGGAATTACGGCGCGTCATCGGCGAGATCGCCGGGCATCGCGACTAGGAGGTCTTCGTGCTTGTACCCGTGATCCTGTCCGGCGGCGCCGGCACACGTCTTTGGCCGGTTTCACGCAGCGCGCATCCGAAGCCGTTCATGCGACTGGGCGACGGCGAGACGTTGCTCGGAAACACGCTCGAGCGCGCGCTGGCGGTGTCCGGCGGCAGCCCCGTGCTTACCGTGACCGCACAGGACCTCTATTTTCTCACGCGAGATGAATATGCGAGCCATCCCCGCGCAGATCCCGACATGCTGCCGTTTCTGCTCGAACCCGTCGCGCGCAACACTGCGCCGGCGGTATTGCTCGCCGCACTGCACGCGGCGGAGCATTACGGAGCGGATGTGTGCCTGCTGGTGCTGCCGGCCGATCATCTGATCCGCGATCTGGAAGCGTTCGCTGCCGATGTGCGGCGCGCGCAGGCGCTGGCCGCCGACGGCTGGCTGGTCACCTTCGGCATAAGGGCGACGACGGCGGAGACCGGTTTTGGCTATATCCGTGTCGGTGCGCCGATCGCCGGCAATGGCGCGCATGAGGTCGGTGCCTTCGTCGAAAAACCCGATCGCAACACCGCCGAAGGCTATGTCGCGAGCGGGAAGTACCTGTGGAATTCGGGTGTGTTCTGCTTCAGCGCCCGAAGCTTGCTCGACGCGGCAGCGAGAGTCTGTCCCGATGTACTCGCCGCGGCTCGCGCGTGCCATGCA
>JBAVZT010000250.1:0-2703 GCA_049588955.1 Rhodanobacteraceae bacterium
CCCTGTACGATGCATTCAACCTGATGCTTTTTTGGTGGCAAGATGGTCCCTGCCAGCTTACCGTTGTTCGCTTCGCGCCAGCGCTACCGCACGCTAATGTTGTTGCTGTTCCTCGTCTGCGCGCTGATCTACCTGCGCGGCCTGTTCGGTGGATTCCTGTTCGACGACTTCGGCAGCATCGTCGACAACTCATCGCTGCGCAGCCTCGACGGGTCCACCCTGCACTGGCTCACGCTCGCGCTGTCCTCGAATGCAGGAATATTGCGGCGCCCGCTCAGCATGCTCTCGTTCGGTGTCGATTTTTCCCTGTTCGGCTTGAGCCCGCTCGCGTTCAAGTTTACCAATCTGGCGCTGCACCTGTTCAACGGCGGCCTGCTCTATGCGCTAGCGAAGCGGCTGGTGCCGCGCCTGATCGGTCCCACCGATGCGCAGGGCCAGGCTCCCTCGACCGCGCCGGGGTTCGCATTGGTCGCCACAGCCTTGTGGCTGCTGCATCCACTCCATGTAAGTGGTGTTGTCTATATCGTGCAACGCATGAATCTGCTGGCGACACTATTCATGTTCGCCGGATTGTTGTGCTATTCGGAGGGACGCGAGCGCGTGCTACGCGGAGAGCGTGGCCTGCTCATGTCCATCGCCGGCATTCTCCTGTTCGGTCTGCTCGCGGTTTTCAGCAAGGAAAACGGCGCGCTGATCACAGCTTACGCATTCGTGATCGAGGCGATCTGCTATCGCTTCGCAGCGCCATCTCTGCGGCAGCGTCGCACGATCCAGATTTTTTTCTGGGCGACGCTGGCGTTGCCAGTGGCGCTGTTCCTGACGTACATCATCAGCCACCCCCAATGGCTGGTGCACAGCTACGCGGCGCGAGATTTCACGTTGATGCAGCGCCTCCTCAGCGAGTCGCGCATCCTTTGCGATTACCTGTTGTGGATCTTCGTGCCGGTACCATCGTGGATGGGCATATTCCATGACGACATCGCGAAATCCACCGGCGTTTTGAGTCCGGTCACTACCCTTCTCGCGGTCCTGTTCCTGATCGCCCTGGTTATCGCCGCGTGGATGTCTCGCCGTCGCGCCCCGGCGTTTGCGTTCGGTGTCGCGTGGTTCCTGATCGGTCATTCAATGGAATCGACCATCCTGCCCCTGGAGCTGGTGTTCGAGCACCGCAACTATCTGCCGATGGCCGGGCTGATGATCGGCGTCGTTTGCACCATAGGGCCATGGCTGCGCGGGCACGTCGATGGACGCCGGGCATCGTTGGTCGCCGGCGCCTGTGTTGCGGTTCTTTGCGCCTTGACGGCGGTACGCGCCAACACATGGGGCAGCGCCTTGCGGCTCGCGATGGCCCAAGCGCGCGATCACCCGGATTCGTCGCGCGCGCAGTACGAAGCGGGGCGTCAGATCATTTTCACGGGCCGAGCCCACAATCAGCGCGATCAAGCGGAGCGCGAGGCCATTCCCTATTTCGAGCGCGGCAAGGCCCTCGATCCCACCGATCTCTACGCCGCTTCAAGCCTGATCCTGATTCACGGAAGGCAAAATCACCAAGTTGACCCCGCCGCTATCATGGATCTGGCGCATCGCGTGAAAACGATTCGCCTGGCACAAGTCAATCCGTTTCTGGTCATTCTGACTGCTGCCACCGATGGTTCGATTCCACTGGATGCAAATCAGATGAAGCTGTTGGTGACCTCGTCGCTGGACAACGCGCGTTTGCTGCCGACCATGCGCGCAATGATTCTCAATGACTACGGGCACTATCAGTTTCAGATCGAACACGACAACCAGAGCGCCGTCGGATTGACGCTTGCAGCAGCCGCACAAGACCCGCAAAACCCACTGTTCCAGATCAACCTGACCAAGTTGGCGCTAGCGATCGGCGAGCCTGCGAAGGCAGCCGAACACATCGCGATTGCCGAGCGCCTGAACAAGGCCGGCATCTACGATGACGAGATTGCCGCTCTCGAGCAGCAGGTGAAGAATGCGAACAGCGCACCCGAAAACTGACGAGTCGCATGTCCGGCCGCAGTCATTGCGTCGCGGTGCATCGCTTTCGAATGGGCGGCAAGCGCGAAGGCAGTCAAAGGACTTTACACGAGATCGACACCGAGGCATCATGATGCTTCAAAATTGATGTATTTGCTGTCATGCGCACCACCGTCACCCTCGATCCCGATGTCGAAATCCTTTTGAAGCAGGCCATGCGCGAGAACGGGTTGCCGTTCAAGCAGGTGTTGAACAACGCACTACGCAGCGGTCTTGGCAAGCGCTCCGATAAGGCCATCAAACCATTCCGGCAACGCGTTTTCAGGCTCGGACGCCCGCGCGTGGATCTGACCAAGGCGTTGTCGCTTGCCGGCGAACTGGAAGACCAGCGCGCTTTAACCAATCAGCGTCGATGAAGACGCCGGATGTCAACGTGCTGCTGTACGCCGTCAACAGCGACAGTCCGCAGCACGCCGTCGCATCCAACTGGCTTGAGTGCGCGTTCGACGAGCCCGGCGGCATCGCGTTTGCCTGGATCGCGCTGCTCGGCTTCATCCGCATTGCCACCAGGCCGGGCATCTTTCCGAACGCGCTCCATATCGAAGATGCATTGGGTGTTGTCGATGACTGGCTGCACCATCCGCATGCGCGCGTGCTCAACCCGACCGATCGCCACGCGGCGCTGCTCGCGCGCCTTTTGACCGGAGCCGGCCA
>JBAVZT010000251.1:0-1631 GCA_049588955.1 Rhodanobacteraceae bacterium
CCATTGCGCCCATCATGTCGACCATGGAGATCGTCGGCAGCGGATCGAGCAGCGGAACGTCCGCCTGCATGCCCATGCGCGGCGCCAGCGTGCCGCGCGCGTAACCATCGCGGCTCATGGATTGCGCGAAGATCGTGTAGGCGCGATCCGCATCCGGTTGCACGATCACGTCGTAGACTTCCGCGGTGGCGATGCGGAACTCGTCCACCGTCACCGCTTCCACATTCTGACCATCGGCGGCGACCACCGTCAGCTTCAAGCCCGGAATGCGCACGTCGAAGAAGCTGTTGGAGGAACCGTTGATGAAGCGCAGCCGCACGCGCTCGCCGTGCTTGAACAACGCCGTCCAGTTGCCCGCCGGCGCCGCGCCGTTCATCAGATAGGTATAGGTGCTGCCGGTGACATCGGCCAGATCGCGCGGACTCATGCGCATCCGGTTCCACATCCGGTGCGAGGCGAGCGCCTGGCTCACTCCCATCCTCGACGCATCGGCAAGAAAGTCCGGCAGGGTCGGTTCGCCGTAGTTGTAGTAGTCGCTCATCTTTTTCAGATGCGCGTACAGACTTTCCGGATCCTCGTCGGTCCAGTCGTTGAGCATCACCACGTAATCGCGATCTGCCTGAAACGGGTCCGGACCGGCCGGATCGATCACCAGCGGCCCGTACAAGCCGGTCTGCTCCTGGAAGCGCGTGTGGCTGTGATACCAGTAGGTGCCACTCTGTTTGACCGGAAAGCGATAGATGAAGGTTTCACCCGGCGCGATGCCGGGATAGCTCAGGCCCGGCACGCCGTCCATTTGCGTCGGCAACAGGATGCCGTGCCAATGGATCGACGTCGGCACGCGAAGATGGTTGGTGACGCGCACTGTAACCGAGGTGCCTTCGCGCCAGCGCAGGACCGGCCCGGGCACCTGGCCGTTGATTGCGGTAGCGGTGCGCGACGCGCCGGTTGGGTTGACCGGTATTTCGGCAATCTCGAGTGCAAAGTCGGTGCCTGACAGTCGAGCCGTCCGGCTGACGTTGCCGAGCGCCCGGGCGGGGTTGTCGAGCAGGCCGAGTCCGGCCAGCGTGCCGCCCAGCGCGAGTCCCTGCACAAAACGGCGCCGCTGCGGATCCATCGAACCCGGGATCGGCGGCACAGATCGACTGGTTTTCATGGTGTTTGTTTCCTTGCAACGCGAACACAACGGGCGGATTCGTCCGCGATGGTTCGCAGTGCATGAGCAAGACGCGACCGGAGCGCGCGAAACCATGCGGCATGCAGAAGGCGCGCACGTCCCACATGGGCCGTAGCTCAGGCCCGGAAAATACGTTTGGGTGCGATCAGACGATCGGCGGACGCAACGGGGGTATCGAATGCGCGAGTTCGGGAGTGCCCACGGCCGACGGGAAGAGCGCGGCACAAGTGCCCACGAACGCATCGGGTGCACGGGCGAACGACAACGCCGCGCTGCACAGCGACGCGCAGGTGCAGCCGGTGCCGTTGCAGCACGGGCAGGAAGAACCGTCGTGGCTGTGTTGCAATGGCATCGACAACGCGTGCCGAGAGGGAGCAGCGGATGCGACCGTGTGCGCAGAGGTCGGCCCAGCCACTGCGCCGCTGCGATGCAGGCCATGCGCGGGCCCTGACAT
>JBAVZT010000252.1:0-10549 GCA_049588955.1 Rhodanobacteraceae bacterium
GTGCGAGCCAGCGCCACGGCGCGCGTACGCGGATGTCGAGCACGCGCGGCTCGATCCCCATTGCGCGAGCAAGCGCCTGCACCTGACGCGCGTTGCCTGCGCTGCCGTCGCTGATGGCCCAGCAGTCCTGCGGATCGCTCATGCGACAGACATCGGCTGTATGGAAAGCGGTGACGGCATCAAGTGGCGGGCCTTGCAAGATGGATTGATTGTGCCGCGTTTCGCCCCACATAAGCGTCGATGCGCTCGACCACGCCCTCAACCGCTCTCAACCGGAGACAACCCATGATGATTCGAAGCTTCGCGCTCGGCCTGCTCACGTTTGCCAGCTCGTCCGTGTTCGCTGCGCCCGAAACCTATACGCTCGATCCCAACCATACCCAGACCTTGTTCACCTGGAACCACTTCGGATTCTCCAATCCGACCGCGAATTTCAACCAGGTCAATGGCACGCTGGTGTTCGACGCGGACGATCCGGCCAGGTCCTCGCTGGAAGTGACCATTCCGGTGGCCAGCATCGATACGCACGTGCCCGCGCTGGACGAACACTTGAAGCAGCCCGACTTCTTCGACGCCGCGAAGTATCCGACCATCACGTTCAGGAGCACGCACGTCGAGCGCGGGACCAGGTCCGGCACGTTCAAGGTTACCGGCAATCTGACGGTGCACGGCGTGACCAAGCCAGTCACCCTGCTGGCTACGTTGAACAAGCGCGGCGAGCATGCGATGCGCAAGGCGCCCGCGATCGGCTTCGATGCGACGACCACGCTCAAGC
Organism: Rhodanobacteraceae bacterium; assembly: GCA_049588955.1. Classification (GTDB taxonomy): domain Bacteria; phylum Pseudomonadota; class Gammaproteobacteria; order Xanthomonadales; family Rhodanobacteraceae; genus Dokdonella_A. The sequence continues at coordinate 776 of JBAVZT010000252.1, forward strand.
GCAGCGATTTCGGCCTGGGTGCCTATGTGCCTGCGGTCAGCGACGCGATCCACGTGCATGTCACGACCGAGGCGATTGACGCTGCGGCTGCGAAAAAATGAGCAAAAGCGCAGCCTGCCGGCAGTTTTCCTGCCGGCAGGAGAAGCTTTTCATCAGCGGTTGCAGGCCACCGAATACAGATTCCGACGCGCCTCAGCCTTTCTTTACGCCCTCACTCTTCAACGCTTCAAGGCCGGCAAGGTCAAGGCTCGCCACGGCAGCCTTGATCTGGTCGATATTGTCGGCGTCGCCCGATACTTTCACCGCGAAGCGATCGCCGAGCACGATACCGTATTCGCCATGATGGGTCTCATTGTCCCAGCTCTCGTTGATCAGACGCCCGTTGTCCTTGTAGGTCTTGTCATAACCGTGGTCGGTTTCCTTGTCGCTTTCGACACCGACCCAGCCGGCCAGCGCCATGATGCCCTTGGCGCCACCCATGTCGGTGATTTCGAGATGGAGGTTCCTGCGCGCGCCATCCGAATAGTCGGCCTTGGCCTCGGATATCTGCATGCCGAGGGCGCCGTTGCGTTCGCTGGACAGATCGGTGCGCTTCAAGCCGGCCAGGGTTTCCGGCACGAATGGCTTGAGTTGCGCGGGCGCGAGCGCATCGACCCGATCACCGCCGCCCATCAAGGTGCCCAACATCTTGCCGGTGGCATTGGCCTGGGCGTTCGCATCGCCCGATTTTTGCGCGGCATCCATTTCCTTGCCGGCCTTTTCCATGCTCTTTCCGAGCGCCGCAAGGCGACCGAGCGGGCTGCTCTGATCGATCGTGACGTTGTCCGAGCTGTCCAGCTGGCTCGCCCCGAGCCCGCTCATATAAGCGCTCGTGCCGACTGTTGCTGCGATGACAAGGCCGATGATCCAGCTCAACACGATCGCGATGATGACACTGGCGACGGTATAGCCGGCGTTCTTGTCGACCGGGCATTTCATCGTGTGCGGCAGGCCGAGATACAGGAGGTAAATGCTGTAAATCCCGCCGGCGAGCAGGATCAGCCACCACAACCAGGGGATGAGATAACCGATACCTGCGACCCAGGCCGCCGTCCACGCATAGGCGACCGCTTTCAGCGCCTCGATGCGGTTTTTCTGACCACCAAAGCTCGACGCGAGCGCGTCGACAATCAGGGCCATCACGTAGACCAGCACCAGGGTCAATGCATAGGTCACAACCATGTGGCCGATACCTGCGCCGATCGGTACCCGCACGTGAATGCCGAAGGCGCCGTACCCTATCAGGCTCGACTTGATGAAATTGAAGACCGCCGGGATCGCCGCCAGCCAGAGGATGTAGCCGGTATACAGACCGGCCACCGTTTCCGGTTCCGCTGCGATCAGCGGCCACTCGCTTCTGGGCGTGGCCAGGATATTCTTGACGCGCGTGATCAGTTTGCTGAAATCCATGGTACGACTCCCCATCGTGGTGAAACGACATGTCGCGTCGTCCTGCTGTAACGAGCGGCATTCTAGGTGAAGATCGCGTGCATTGTGGCGCCAGTATCGTACCCGGCTGCGTGCGCGTGCGCACGCCTATGGCGTGACCGGGTTCGCGCAGGTGCGCCCTGCTAGACTGTGCCGCTTTGAGCTCCGGAAATCCAGCCATGTCGCGATCCGCTCCCGCAGCCCAAATGCCCGTTCAGGCCAACGCCGAAAATCGTTATCGCATAACCAATGCCGACCTGCCGCTGAGTTGTCCGATGCCCGGCATGTCCTTGTGGAATTCGCATCCCAAGGTGTATTTGCCGATTGTCGATCAGGGCGGCCACGCCCGATGTCCATACTGCGGGGCCCTGTTCGACCTTGAAGGCTGAGCTACCCGTGCGGCAGCATCGTCTGACGGTTGTGCAGTTGATCCCCGCGCTCGAATCGGGCGGAGCGGAGCGTTCTGCATTGGAAATTGCCCAGGCGTTGTGTGCGGCCGGGCATCGATCGATCGTTGTATCGGCGGGTGGTCGGCTGCTGCCGCGTCTGCAGGAACAAGGCAGCGAGCATGTGACCTTGCCGGTCGGGCACAAGTCGCCCGGCAGCCTCCGCCATGTTGTGGCATTGCGCCGGCTCGTGCTCGAATCCGGCGCCGACATCGTGCACGCCCGCTCGCGTTTGCCGGCCTGGCTCGGGCGAATGGCAATGGCCGGACTTGCGTCGCCGCCGCATTTTCTGACCACGGTGCATGGGCTCAATGCACCCGGCTGGTACAGCGCCGTCATGGTCAAGGGAGAACGCGTGATCTGCGTCTCCAATACCGTGCGCGATCACATATTGCATTACTACCCGCGCACCGACCCGAACCGCCTGGTGCTGATTCCGCGCGGGATCGACCCGGCGGCATTTCCGTTCGGTTATCGACCGGATGACGAGTGGCGGCAGCGGTTTTTCGACGAATTTCCGCGACTCGGCAATGCCCCCCTGCTGACCTTGCCCGGGCGTGGCACACGGCTCAAGGGCCATGCGCACGCCATCAAGTTGCTGGCGGCGCTCAAGGCGCGCGGTATCCAGGCGCGGCTGCTGCTGCTCGGCGCGCGTGAAGCCGGACGCGAGGCCTATGTCGGCGAGCTCGAACGGCTGGCGCGCACCCTGGGTGTTGCCGGCGATGTCGTGATCAGTCCGCCGCGCGACGATGTCCGCGATGTGTATGCCGTGTCCGATCTTGTCTTGCAGCTTTCCGACAAGCCTGAATCGTTCGGCCGCACCGTGATCGAGGCGCTGGCGCTGTGCCGCCCGGTGCTCGGTTTCGCCCACGGCGGTGTCGGTGAATTGCTGGCCGAGCTGTATCCGGCGGGACGTGTGCCGCCGGGCGATGACGCCAGGCTCGTTGAACGCGCCGCCGAACTGTTGCGCCTGGCGCCGCCGATCGCACCTCTGAAACGTTATCAACTGTCCGACATGCAGCAGGCCACGCTGAACCTGTATTTGCAGCTTGCCGGCGCGTGAGGAGCCGTGCGCGCGCCTTTGCCTACCGACTGGCGTCCGGCATTGTCCGACTGGCGTGTACTCGTCGTGCTCGCTGTAGTAATCCTGTTGCCGGTCGGGCGCGCTGCGGAGTTGCCGATCGCAATCGGCGCGCTCGCGGCGCTCGTGTTGCTATGCACCCGACCAGGTGCGCTGTTTCGATCGCCCGGCGCGTGGCTGGTGTTGTCATTGTTCGCCTGCTACTGGATACCCACGCTGGTTTCCACCATCGGCGCCGTCGCACCGGCGAAGACCTGGTCCACGGTTGCGGCAAGTCTGCGTTTCCTGCCATTCGCGTTGTTCGCCGTGGTGGCCTTGAGCGCCCACTGGATATGGCGCCCACTGATCGCATGGATCGGTATCGTTGTGCTTTTCTGGGTGCTCGATGCCTGGATACAGATGCTTACCGGTTTCAGTCTTGGCGGCGCGGCGGGTCCGGAGCGCTTGTCCGGTGTGTTCGGGGCCGACAATCTGAAGCTCGGCCCGGTGCTGGCGGTGTTGGCGCCTTTCGTGCTGCTGACCGCACGCGCACGCTACGGTCGCGGTGGTCTTGCGGTGGCTTTCATGGTGCTGCTGGTGCCGGTTTTGCTGGCCGGATCGCGCGCGGCATGGGTTTCGCTCGGACTGGTCGTGGCAATGATCGCGTGGCAGGAGACGCGACGCTGGCCGCAATTCCTGCTTGTCTCGGCGCTGGCTGTCGGCTGCGCAATCGCCGCTGGAGCGATCGGCCGGATGGATTCGCATCGATTCGATGCACGCTGGGATCGCAGCCTGCTTGCACTTGACGGAACCTTCCGGAGCGTAAATGAAGCCTCGGCAGGCCGCCTCAGTATCTGGCAAGACGCTCTGGCCATGAGTCGGTCGCACCCGCTGACCGGCGTCGGTGTACGCGGCTTCCGCTATGCCTATCCGGCCTACGCGACGGCGGGCGATCGCTTTGTGGATCGCGACAGCGATACCGGGGCCTTCCATGCCCACCAGATCGTGCTTGAGATCCTCAGCGAAACCGGCGTGATCGGCCTCATTTTGTGGTTGGTCGGCACGTTGCTGGCGATCCGTTCGTGGCTTCGCGCGGACCAGGTCGCGCGTGAGCGGGCGAGGGCACCCGCCCTGGCGCTGATCGCGATGTGTTTCCCGATCAACAGTCACCTCGCGTTTTATTCGGCCTGGTGGGGCCTCCTGTTCTGGTGGCTGATCGCGCTGTACTGCGCCGCACTGGGTGCGCGACCCCGGCAGAAGGGGTAGCCAGCTGAGGGGACGGAATCGGTTACGCACACTTGCACCATGATTCCGAAACGTCCGTTCCCGCGGGATCGAAAGGTCGCACGACGCATTGCGAGTCTCGACGCCGTCGGCTCCGCGCTTATCCGTACAACGGTGGCGTGCCGACCGGCCGCGTCTTGAAACGCTGGTGCATCCACAGATATTGCGTCGGGGCCTCGCGAACCATCTGCTCGATGCACAGATTCACGCGCGCGGTGTCGTTTGCGGTATCGGCACTCGGGAAATCGGAGAGCGGCGGCTCCAGGCGCAATGCGTAGCCGCCTTCCGGCAGTCGTCGATGAAAAAAAGGGATTACCAGTGCATCGGAAAGCCTGGCCAGGTGATGGGTCGCGGTGATCGTTGCGGCCGGCACGCCGAAGAACGGTGCGAAAACCGAGTCCTTGCCGCGCATGTCCTGATCCGGTGCGTACCAGATGATACCGCCGGCCTTCAGGTAGCGTACGCAGGCGCGGATTTCGTTCTTGGCGAACATCGCATCCGCGTAGGCCAATCTCGCGCGCTTGATCGCCCATTCAAACGCGGCTTGCGCGTGCGCGCGGTACATTCCGGCAATGCGAAGGCGCCTCGAGAGCAGGCGCGCACACAGTTCCAGATGAGAAAAATGCGCGCCGACCAGCAGCACGCCACGGCCTTGAGCGCGCGCGAACTCGAGATGCTCAAGCCCTTCTATGTTGACCGGAACCCGCGCGACAGCTCGTGCCGAGCCGAGCCAGGCGAATGCAAACTCGAACAGCATCCGGCCGGAATCGCGCAGGTTGGCTTTCAGCATGTCCGCGCGCGCCTTCGGATCGAGTTGCGGAAAGCACAGCTCGAGATTGCGCAAGGCAATGTCGCGACGAGCGCCGAGCAGGCGCTCGGCGAGCCAACCCAGGGTACCGGCGAGACGCATCAGCCACGGGTAGGGCAGACGCGCGATGAACCAGATGGCGGCCAGGCCGACCCAGGCCGGCCAGTGGCGCGGCGTGAGCAGTGCGTAGTGAAACGGTGGCGCGCGTTGCGACATCGGACGGATTATGCGGGAACAGGGGTAAGCGGCAAGCGATGAATACTGCCGCCCGCCCTGCGGCCACCCTCCTCACTCATCCATCGATGCCTCACGGCTATACTGCCGGCGCCGTAGTCATCCACCCGGATCGTGCTCCAGCGCCTGTTCTACACGCTCACCATGTACCTGCTTACGCCGGTAATCCTGTACCGGCTGGCGGCGCGTGGATTGCGCTATCCGGATTATTTCGCACGCTGGCGCGAACGCTTCGGATTCTTTCCGGATCCGGGCCTGCGCGACAGCATCTGGGTGCATGCGGTGTCGGTCGGCGAGGTCAATGCCGCGGTGCCGTTGATCGAGGCGCTGATGGAGCGCTACCACAACGTGCCTTTGGTGATAACCACGGTGACCCCGACCGGTTCAGAGCGCGTGCAGAAGCTTTTCGGGGAACGCGCATTTCATGTCTATCTGCCATACGATCTTACCGCGTCGATCGAACGTTTCCTCGACCGCGTGAGGCCGCGTCTGGCGGTGGTCATGGAAACCGAAATCTGGCCGAACCTGTTCATGACCTGCAACGGGCGCGGCATTCCCATTGTGGTTGCCAATGCGCGCCTGTCGGAGCGATCGCTGCGCGGGTACGGTCCGGTACGGCCGATGGCGCGACGCGCGATCCGCTGCGCGAATTTTGTCGCCGCGCAATCGCCGTCCGATGCCGAACGCCTGCGTGCACTCGGCACGCCGCCACAACGCATGGCGGTGGTGGGTAATCTGAAGTTCGACATGCCATTGCCCGAGGGAGTGCGCGAGCGTGGCGAACAATACCGTGCCGCCTGGGGCGATGAGCGACCGGTGTGGATCGCGGCGAGCACACACGAGGGCGAGGAGCTGGCCGTACTCAAGGCGCATACCGCCGTATTGCGTCGCTTTCCCGATGCCCTGCTGCTGGTGGCGCCGCGTCATCCCGAGCGCTTTCGTCTCATTGCCACTTCATGCCGGGCTCTCGGATTTCGTACCGAGACACGCAGCGAAGACGAGCGTCCCGATCCATCCTGCCAGTGTTTCGTGATCGATACGATGGGCGAGCTCATGGGCTTCTATGCTGGCGCCGATGTCGCCTTCGTCGGCGGCAGCCTGGTGCCGGTCGGAGGCCATAATCTTCTCGAACCCGCAGCGCTGATGAAGCCGGTTCTGGTCGGACCGCACACGTTCAATTTTGCCGAGATTACCGAGGGCCTGATTGCGGCTTACGCCGCGCGGCGCGTGGCGGACGCCGACGCGCTGGGTCCGGCCATCGTGCGCCTGCTCGCTCGCGAACAGGAACGTCGTTCCATGGGCGAGGCGGCGCGTGCGGTCATGGAGCGCGAGCGCGGCGCAGTCGAGCGCACGATCACAATCATCGAGCGCGTGCTCGCCGAGGCGGCGACGCAAGCACCACATCGCAACTGAAGGTTCGTGCCGCGCGCCGGCAATGCGATTATTCGAGCAGCGAGTTGACCAGTTGCAAGTCGCGCAGCTGGATCACGCCGGCTGACTGCTTGAGTTTGAGGCCGTTGAGCACGAAGCTGTGACGTGCCTGCGAGTAATCGCTTTGCGCCTGCAGCAATTGCTGCTGGCTGATCAGTACGTCGACAATCGTGCGCGTGCCGACTTCATAGCCGGCCTGGGTGGCGTCGAGCGAGCTCTTGGCTGAAACGACGGCCTGCTTGCGCGCTTCCACTTCGCTGGCCCCGGCGATCACGGCGCGGTAGTTGCTGCGCGTATCGCGCACGACCGTGCGGCGCTGCAATTCATACTGATCCTGAGCAAAGTCGCGGTTGTAGACCGCCTGGCGTACCCGCGACTGGGTCAGCCCGCCGGTAAACAACGGCACGTTCAGTGCAAACCCGATCGCAGTATCGGACCGGGTGCTGTTGGTATGAAGCTCGCCGCCGTATTGGGCGGAATTCTGGTCGGCCCATGTCGGCGAACGCGTGTAGACGATCTGACCGGTGATGGTCGGCAGATAACCGGCACGCGCGGTGTTCACGTTGTCGCCGGCGGCATCGACCTGGAACGCAAACGAACTCAACGTCGGGTTCTCCTTGAGCGCGACGTCGACCCAGGCCGATGGATCGTCCGGTTTCGGATGATCGAGCGGCAGATCATCGCGCAGCGTCTTGAGGTTGCCGGGCTCCTTGCCGGTCAACTGGCGCAGGCCTTCGCGCGCGTCGTCGACGGCGTTCTGCGCGGCAATCACGTTGGCCACGGCGGAATCGTGATTGGCCTTGGCATCGTTGACGTCGGTGATCGCCGACAGGCCCACCTCGAAGCGTTGTTGCGCCTGCTCGAGTTGACGATTGAGAGCCTCTTCGTTGGATTTGGCGAACTTGAGTGCGTCCTCGGCAGTCAGCACGGCGAAGTAGGCCGTCGCGACACGCACGTACAGATCCTGCGCGGCGGCTTCGTAGGTCGCATCGCCGGCGTTGGCCTGCGCCTTGCTGGCTGCGAGAGTGGTCCATTGGCTGATATCGAGGATGCTCTGGGTCAGCGTACCGTTCAGGGTACGGCCGTAGCTGCGCGAGGATGAGGTGATCGGCACCAGCACCAGATCGCCGTTGGCATCCGTAAAAAACTGCTCGTTGGTCCCGCTGCCGTGGCTCTTCTGATAGTTCAGGCTCGCGTTGATTTGCGGCAGCAGTTGCGAACGTGCCTGGTCGACACCTTCCTCCGTGGCGTACTTGGTCGCTTCGGCACCCGCGAGCTGTGGATCGGACGCGCGTGCCTGCTGGTATACCTGCAGAAGATCCTCGGCATGCCCGGCAGACGTGCCGGTAACCAGTATCACGACCAGTGCGATCGGCAAACAGCGAATGCGAATCATCGATTCAATCCTCGAAAAAAACATGATGGTGCTTTGCAATGCGTCACAGCAGGAAACGACGCGGTGGCCCGGCATGATTCAGATAAGGCAGGTCGGTCTCGAACAGGCTCTCGTCGTGCCAGTGGGTTTCGTCGATGCGTGTGGTCATGATTGCCTGCATGGCCGGCGATTCACCGACCACGGCGAACAGGCGCCCCCCGGGCCGGACCCACTCGCGAAACCGTTCCGGCAGCGCATACACGGCGCCGGTCGCGACGACCACATCGAATGTCTCGGTGGTGCTGAAGTCTTCGAGTGCGACGGCCACTTCTATCCTGGTGTTGTCGACATGTGCCGCGGCGATTCGTTCGCGCGCGGTCGCGGCAAGATCAGCGTGTTGTTCGATGCTGAACACGGCATGCGCGAGCCGTGCCATGCACGCCGTCAGGAAGCCCGATCCGGTACCGATTTCCAGCACTCGTTCGCCCGGTCCCAGAGCGAGCGCCTGTAGCGTTCGCCCCTCGATCACGGGTTTCATCATGATTTCCCCGTGACCGATCGGCAGCGCCATGTCGGCGAATGCCAGGTCGCGGTACCGTGGCGCAACGAAATTCTCGCGCGCCACGCCGCCCAGTGCATCGAGTACGCGTGCATCCAGCACGTCCCACGCGCGCACCTGATTTTCCACCATGTTCTGCCTTGCCCGCTCGATATCCATGACTGACTTCCATTCGCGATGTTGCCGGGTTGCTCAACGCGCCACATTCGCCACATTCAGTGCACGAGTGCCCCGGCGGGAAATTGCACAGAGATCCGCGCTGTTTCCATCGGGCGAATCACCTTGACCTTGGTGACGCCGTTTCCCGAAGTGCCGGAAGTCACCGGGACCTTCGACCCCGGCGTCCGCGGACGGCCGATTTGCGCCCGAACGCGGACACTGCGCGGATCGCCGCGGCTGCATTTGTGCGTACGCGCAACGATCCCGGCCTCGTGATCGTTCCCGGCAAGCAAGGGCCGGGCCACATGAAGCGACGACCGGTCGCCGTATTCGCCGCACGCTCCGCACTCAGCGCCGATCTATTCATAAACCCGTCAGTATAGTATAATCAATAAACAGCCCTCATTCTTGGAAATGACGCAAGCACTCGCCAAACCGCCCGGTCCGGGCCGCCCCAAGGACCTGGAAAAACGGGCCGCCATTCTCGATGCCGCCAAGGAGCTGTTTCCGCAGCGTGGTTTCGACGGTACCAGCATGGATTTGATAGCGGCCGAGGCGGGCGTATCCAAGCTTACCGTCTACAGCCATTTTCACGACAAGGAAACGCTCTTCGTCGAGGCGATCCGCGCCAAATGCGAGGCGCAGATGCCCGCCACGCTGTTCGATGTCGACCCCGATGGTCCGTTGCGGCGCCAGCTCGAAGCGATCGCGCGCGCGTTCTTCGAACTCGTCACCAGCGCCGAGGCCATTGCATTGCATCGCCTGCTCACGGCCGGCAACAGCGCATCGGCGAAACTCGGACAGATGTTCTGGGAAGCCGGCCCCCAACGCGTGCAGCAGTCGTTCGCGGATTTCCTGCGTTCCAAGGTTGTCGCCGGCAAGCTCGACGTGCCCGATGTCGAGCGCGCCTCGGCGCAGTTTTTCTGCCTGCTCAAGGGCGAGGTCCATGCG
>JBAVZT010000253.1:0-8236 GCA_049588955.1 Rhodanobacteraceae bacterium
CAGCGACACCGCGTATCAGCAGCGGCATGCAGACGTTCTCCAGCGCGCTGAACTCCGGCAGCAGATGATGGAACTGATAGACGAAGCCGAGGGAGCGGTTGCGCAATTCCCCACGCTCGCGATCGGACAACTGCGATATCGTCCTGCCCTCGACCTCGACGCTGCCGTCTGTCGGCGTGTCGAGCCCGCCCAGAATGTGCAGCAGCGTGCTCTTGCCGGTGCCCGAGGCCCCGACGATCGCCATCGTGCCGCCGCGTTCCAGTACGAAGCTGACGTCGGCAAGCACGTCGGTGCGCAGTGCCCCCTCCGAATAGACCTTGGCGATGCCGTCGGCACGCAGGACGATGTCGGTCATCAAGGCTTCGCTCCTACTCGTAGCGCAGCGCGGCGGCCGGCTCGGTACGCGCGGCACGCCATGCGGGATAAAGCGTCGCAAACGTGCAGAACACGAACGCAATCGCGGTGATCCAGCCAACATCCGACCAGTGCAGATCGGACGGCAACTCGCTGATGTAGTAGACATCCGGCGACAGGAAGACGATGCCGAAGGTCTGTTCGATCCAGTGCACCAGCGCGGCGACGTTGAGCGCAAGCGCAACCCCGAAAATCACGCCGAGAGCTATCCCGAGCGTGCCGACCAGAATGCCCTGCACCATGAATACGCCCATCACGCTACTCGGGCTCTGGCCGAGCGTGCGCAAGATCGCGATGTCGGCCTGCTTGTCGGTCACCAGCATCACCAGCGTCGAAACCAGATTGAATGTCGCCACGGCGACGATCAGCGACAGGATCAGGAACATCACCTTCTTCTCCATTGCGACTGCCTTGAAGAAGTTGCTGTGGCCCTGCATCCAGTCGCTGACCTGATAGGACTGACCGAGTTCGCGTGCCAGATCGTGCCCGATCGGATACGCGCGAAACAGATCGTCCAGACGCAGACGAATGCCGGTTGGTCCATCGAGCTGGTAAAGCTTTTCGGCATCGTTCATATGCACGACGGCCAGGCCGGCATCGTATTCCTGCATACCGACCTCGAATATGCCTACCACGGTGAAGCGTTTCAGCCGCGGCAACGCACCGATCGGCGAGGCACGAAACTGCGGCGCGAATACGGTGACGTGATCGCCCATATCGACGCCGAGCGTTTGCGCCAGCTCCTTGCCGAGGATGATGCCGAAGCCCCCCGCTTTCAGGTCCGACAATTTTCCGTCAACCATCTTCCGGTCGATATCCGAAACATGCGGCTCCATATCGGGCAGCACACCACGGATCAACGCACCGGTGACACGCGATCCCTGCAGCATCGCTTCGCGCTCGACGTATGGCGCGGCGCCTTCGACATGCGGGTTTGCGCGCGCGAGCTTCAAGGCATCGGGCCAGTCGCGCACGGTTTCGTCGATGCCCGATATCGTCGCGTGCGCAACCATGCCGAGAATGCGGTCCTTGAGTTCCTTGTCGAATCCGTTCATGACCGAGATCACCGTGATCAGCGCGGTCACGCCGACCGCGATGCCGAGGATCGACACCAGCGAGATGAACGAGATGAAATGATTGCGCCGCTTGGCGCGCGTGTAGCGCAGACCGATGAACAGTTCGAGGGGGCGGAACATTCCGGCTCTGATCCTGGGGACGCTCTGATCCATTCAACGCAGGCGGCACCCGTGCGCTCCTGCCGCTGCGGCCCCGCTGGGCCCGAACGGCCAGCGCATCCTGCGACAGCGCCGAGCAGCGAGAGTGCCGCAAGACCGGCGTTACGGCAAGGCGGCGACTGCCATCAGATTTGTACGATTTCGGCGCGTTCGAGTATCAAGCGCAGGCGCCGACGCGTGTCGGTGTCTGCATTGTCCGGTGTCAGCACGATGCGCAGGCGGCGACCGTCTCCGCGCACGAAATCGAGTCGCTGCAACGGGCCGCAACGGGTATGACCACGCAGCAGCACCGGCTCTTCGTCATCCCCGGAGGTAACGGCCACCCAGCCGGACTCGCCATAGGCGATGCGCCGCAGCGATGGATGCCGGAAGCGCCACAGCGCGAGTGCGCCCGCAAGCCATGGGACCATTGCTCCGGCGATGGAAAGCGTCAAGGGCAACGCGCATGTCAGCACGGCCACGCTCGCAAGCCCCATGATGGCGACAGCGCATGCCGCGAGTGCGAACGAGGCGCGATAATCAAACGCGACGGCAATTGCGGATTTCATCGACTAGCGCGCCGAGACGAGGATTTTCGGGTTCACCGCGACCAATCAGCCAGTCCCAGAGGTCGGGATCCGGTGCATCCAGCAATGCAGCGAAATCTTCGCGCGCTGCGCTGTCCGCCATCGGATACCGCTCATCGAGCCACCATCCGAGCAGTACATCCAGCTCGCGCGTTCCGCGACGGCAGCGCCACCGCAAACGACTGCTGTCAGACATCGGAGATCCCGATCACAGCGGCGTGGCCCCGACGGCATCAATGGGCGATGCCACGAAACTACGCCCCGGCGCGCTCGGCAATCAGTTTCTTGGTTTCGGCGATTGCCTTGGCCGGATTGAGACTCTTGGGACAGGTACGCGTGCAATTCATGATCGTGTGGCAGCGGTACAACCGGAACGGGTCTTCGAGTTGGTCCAGACGCGCGCCGGTATCCTCGTCGCGACTGTCGGCAATCCAGCGGTACGCCTGCAGCAGCACCGCCGGGCCGAGATAGCGATCGGCATTCCACCAGTAGCTCGGGCAACTGGTCGAGCAGCACGCGCACAGGATGCACTCGTAGAGACCATCGAGCTTGGCGCGGTCCTCCTTCGATTGCAGGCGTTCCCGATCCGGTGGCGCCGGACTCTGGGTGCGTATCCAGGGTTTTACCGACGCGTATTGCGCATAGAACTGCGTGAGGTCCGGTACCAGATCCTTGACCACCGGCATATGCGGCAGAGGATAGATCTTGACGTCGCCGCTCGCGCAATCGGAAATGGCACGTGTACACGCAAGCGTATTGGTACCGTCGATGTTCATCGCGCACGAACCGCAGATGCCTTCGCGACAGGAACGCCGGAACGTCAAGGTGGCATCGATTTCGTTCTTGATCTTGATCAACGCGTCGAGAACCATTGGTCCGCATTCGGCGAGATCGACATCGTAGCTGTCGACGCGGGGATTCTCGGAGTCATCCGGACTCCAGCGGTACACGCGAAACGTACGAATGTCCTTTGCGCCAGGCCTGGCCGCATGGTGCTTGCCGCCCTTGATGCGGGAATTTTTCGGAAGTCGGAACTCAGCCATGAGTGGATCCGTTCATGTGAGACGTGAGACGTGAGATGTGGCTATCAGAAGTCACAAGAAGCAAGAAAAACGGGCGAACGTCAAGCTCTTTCTCAATACACGCGTTTGGCCGGCGGCACCGAATCGACCTCCGCGGTCATCGTGTCCAGATGCACGGGGCGATAATCGAAGCGGCACTTGCCGCTCGCATCAACCGTAATCTGCGTGTGCTTCATCCAGTTGGCGTCGTCGCGATCGGGATAATCCTCGCGCGCATGCGCACCGCGGCTCTCGTGTCGCTGCTCGGCCGAGTTGATCGTCGCAACCGCGTTGTACAAGAGATTCTGCAGTTCCAGCGTCTCGATCAGATCGGAGTTCCAGATCAGCGAACGATCGCTCACGCCCACATCCTCGAACGAGGCGAACACCTGGGCCAACTTGTCGCAACCTTCCTTGAGCGTTTTTTCCGTGCGAAACACCGCAGCGTCGGCTTGCATCGCGCGCTGCATGTTGCGGCGGATCTCCGCGGTCGGCGTCGAACCCTTGGCGTGACGGATGCGGTCGAGATTCTCCAGAGCGGCGTCGCAAGCGGAAGCCGGCAGCTTCCGGTGACTCGTGGCCGGTTTGATCGTCGCGGCGCAGCGATCCGCGACCGCCCGGCCGAACACGACCAGATCGAGCAGCGAGTTGGAACCGAGCCGGTTTCCGCCGTGTACGGAGACGCATGCCGCCTCGCCGATCGCGTAGAGACCCGGCACGATCGCGTCCACATCGTCGCCATTCTTGCGCACCACTTCGCCGTGCATGGTGGTCGGAATGCCGCCCATGTTGTAGTGCACGGTCGGAAGCACCGGAATCGGTTCCTTGGTTACGTCCACACCCGCGAAGATGCGCGCGCTCTCGGCGATGCCCGGCAGCTTTTCGTGGATAACGTCGGCACCGAGCTGCATGAGATTGAGATTGACATGATCGTGTTCGTCGCCGATCCCGCGCCCCTCGCGGATTTCGAGCGTCATCGCGCGGCTTACCACGTCGCGAGAGGCGAGATCCTTCGCATTCGGCGCGTAGCGCTCCATGAAGCGCTCGCCCTTGGAATTGGTCAGGTAACCGCCCTCGCCACGCACGCCTTCGGTAATCAGGCAGCCGGCGCCATAGATTCCGGTCGGATGGAACTGCACGAATTCCATGTCCTGCAGCGGCAGTCCGGCGCGCAACACCAGTCCGCCGCCGTCGCCCGTACACGTGTGCGCGGAAGTGCAGGAAAAATACGTGCGCCCGTAGCCGCCGGTCGCGAGCACGACACCGTGCGCGCGATAGAGATGCAGCGTGCCCTCGTTCATGTCGAGCGCGAGCACGCCGCAACAGACACCTTCCTCGTCGAAGATCAGATCGAGCGCGAACGATTCGATCGCGAAGCGCGCATCGTGCGCGAGTGATTGCTGATACAACGTGTGCAGGATGGCATGTCCGGTGCGATCGGCCGCGGCGCAGGTGCGCTGCGCCGTGCCCTTGCCGTAATGCGTCGTCATGCCGCCGAACGGACGTTGATAGATCTTGCCGTCATCGGTACGCGAAAACGGCACGCCGTAGTGTTCGAGTTCGATCACCGCAGGGATCGCCTCGCGGCACATGTAGGCGATCGCATCCTGATCACCGAGCCAGTCGCCGCCCTTGACCGTGTCGTAAAAGTGATAGCGCCAGTCGTCTTCACCCATGTTGCCGAGCGCAGCGGAAATGCCGCCCTGTGCGGCGACCGTGTGCGAACGCGTCGGAAACACCTTGGTCAGGCAGACCGTTTGCAGGCCCTTGGCCGCAAGACCGAGCGTGGCGCGCAGCCCGGCGCCGCCGGCGCCGACCACGACGATGTCGGCTTCGTGCTGCTCGATCTTGTAACTCTGCATGATGCCGTCAGCCTCCGAAGGCGATGCGTGCGATGGCGAAGACGCTGGCCAGTGCCGCGAGGAAACACAGGAACTTGATCGCGATCTGCAGTGCGAACTCGCCTGCACGTGTGTGCACATAGTCCTCGACGACGACCTGCAACCCGAGTTGCGCGTGCCAGAACAGCGCGATCACGAATGCGATCATGAGCACCGCGTTGACCGGCGCGGCGAATGTCGCGCGCGCGGTCGCATAATCGGCATGCAGCAGAATCATCACCAGACAGACAAACCATACGCCGAGTCCGAGCAGAGCGACGGCGGTCAGGCGCTGCACCATGAAATGGTGCACACCGGCATGCGCCGAACCGAGTCCGCGGACATTCTTCAGCGGAGTGCGCAATTCGCTCACAACGCACCTCCGATTCCGAGCGCCCAGATCCAGATCAGCGCAGTCAGGACGATCGAGCCGATGGAGGCGATCCAGCCATTTCGGACAAACTGGTCGATGCCATAGCCCCAGCCAATGTCCTGCAGCAGGTGTCGGATGCCGTTCAACAGATGGAAGCTGAAACACCAGGTCCAACCGATCAGCAGCAGTATCCCGATCCACGAGGCGCAGAACGCGTGCAGCGTCGCGAATGCGTCCGATCCGCTGGCCAGAGCCAGCAAACCGACGCAGATCAGCGCGGCGCCGAGCACGAGAAACACGCCACTCGCGCGATGCAGGATCGAGGTCACCATCTGGATCTGCCAGCGGTAGATCGAGAGGTGCGGGGATAGTGGTCGGACCGTCTGTACCATGGCTGGCCTTGTGCTTTGTTCGTTTCCGCCGGCGGACGCTCACAGAAAGTGCTGTGGCGAATCGATCAGGCACTGCTCCGGTCAGGATATGCTGGGACAAACGCCAGACTGGAACGCTCGCTGCGCGCAACTCGCGACAGGCGTTGGAGTCTCGTCGATCCCCCTTCCGTGGATGACAGGCTGAACCAACCAGAGGTTAAACCCAGCGCGACATCGACACAACCTGCGGCGTCCCACGGCAGTTCCTTGAAAGCCCCGCCCAGGTTCGACCCGCGAATTTACCGCAACCGCCAGATTGCGCCAGCGACCCCGCAGTCCATTGGCCCAGGGACTTGATCGTTCGCGGCCAACTTATCAGGTTCCGATCATGAGAGCGCGCGCAACGACTTGTGCAGACTCTCTCATGTGCGCAACCCTTGCACGCGAACAATTCGGCCGCAGATGAAACTATCGTACTCGCACCACGCCTCGTGACCCGCACGATGACGGACATACCGATCAACAACGAGCTGCTCGCGCTCGACGGACTCGACGCGATCGCGTTTGCCCACGCCCAGTTCACCAGCGACGTGCGTTCGCTTGGGTCGGGCCGCTGGCAATGGAGTGCCTGGCTCAATCCACAAGGACGCACACTGCACTTTTTTGCGCTGTTGCAGCCCCTGCCGGCGCGCCTGCTGATCTGGCTGCCGCGCGGCGGCGCAAGCGACATGGCCGGCGCACTCGAACGGTTCGTCATGCGGATGCGCGTCGAACTGCGTGTGCTCGGCGACTGGGCATCACGGATGCAGGCGAGTTGCCTACCCGACGAGCACGGCGCGAGCCACGCTTGCGCCTTGCACGCGCGAGACGGCGGATACCTTATTGCCCAACCGGGGCCGGTCCCGCGGGCGGCGCTGCTGGCACCAATGGCGGGTGCGCGCACCCGAAAGGACGACGCAGCGATGGCCGATGTGCTTGCCGGCCTGCCGTTTCTCGACCCCTCGCTTGCGGGTCAGTTCCTGCCCCAGGCGCTCGGCCTCGAACGACTCGACGCGATCCGTTTCGACAAAGGCTGCTATCCGGGGCAGGAAATCGTTGCGCGCCTGCACTTTCGAGGCGGCAACAAACAATCATTGGTTCGACTACGACTAGGCGGCCACGACATGGTACCGACGCCCGGCACCCGTGTGCTCCACGCCGGCGAACCCGTGGGGACCATCCTCCATGGAGCAAGCGACCCGCAAGGTGACTCGGAATTGCTGGCAACGATGTCGACAACGCTGTTCGATGCCGATCGGCTGCTGGTGTCACCCGATTATCCGGTCAGCAGCCTCTCGCGCGAGTTCTGCTCCCTGTCGCATTGCGAACGTTCAAACTGAACGATTCCTGTATGCGGCGGCCCCGCAGAAGGTGACAAGCGCGAACCGATCGCGTAGGCTCCGCGCGACTTCGCTTCATCGAGGCGGCTGTTGAACGAATGATCGGCGGCGAACGCTGATTGTTCGGCTCTCCGTCTGGGTGGAATCGGAAACGTTCCGGACTGACCGCCGTGACTGGCAGACAAATCCGGCGGCGTCGTGCAGCGAACCACCTCGCGCCGACGCCAGAACGATAACGGGATGCGACAGCGGTGCTGTCGAGCGGATGCCAATCCGGCACCGCCACTTCGATTGTCCTGGTGGACAATCAAGTCGCCCAACTGTTCGCGGCACTGCCAAACCACCACCATAAATGTTTGTTTCGCACTGGTCGCTGCGTCGTTTTGTGTGCGTCTGAACCGAGGAGATCCGTCCGATGACACTCGCATGGTTGCTGTGGATCACCACATTGTTGCCGCAGCCAATCGCGGACCAGACCTGTCTGGCCGCAACGGTCTACCTTGAAGCGCGCAGCGAATCCTCGATCGGCCAGATGGCCGTCGCCGAGGTCGCGATGCGCCGTCACGAGAGTGGCCACTGGGGCGATACGGTCTGTGATGTCGTGCGCGCCCGCGACCAGTTCGCTCTCTCCACGACCAGCCGCAAATTCGAGTTCCAGAATGCCAAGGCCTGGCAGAAGGCATGGAAAATTGCCGGTCGTGCAATCGCCACCTGGTCGCTGCCGCGGGGACAGCGCAATGTCGTGGTGCCGCACGCGGATCATTTCGTCGTCGCGAATTCGGTCTCGCCCGACTGGATCAGCGGGCCGCCGCTCGCCACAATCGGCGCGCACAGTTTTTACCGGGCAAATTGACAGCGCATCCGCGACACGACAAAACGCCGGCCTGTTGCCGGCGTTTTGTCGAATGCGCTGATTAAGGACCCTCTGATCAGAGGGTCCTTAGGTCAACGCAATGG
>JBAVZT010000254.1:0-4743 GCA_049588955.1 Rhodanobacteraceae bacterium
GATTGACCTTGATCAGGATGGCATTGGCGATGAGGTTGTCGATGCCGCTGCGGAAGATCGACGGATTGGTCACGAAATTGTCGTCGCCGATCAGCTGCACGCTCTCGCCGAGTCGCGCAGTCAGCATTTGCCAGCCGGCATCGTCGTCTTCAGCCATGCCGTCCTCGATACTGAGAATCGGATAACGCGCGCACCACTCGGCGAGCAGCTCCGTCAACTGCCCGGCATCGAGCCGCCTGCCCTCGCCTGCGAGGTGATACACGCCGTTTTCGTGGAATTCCGAACTTGCCGCATCGATGCCCAGGTACACATCGCCGCCCGCGACATAGCCGGCTTCGGCGATCGCCTCGAGCAGCGTTTCGATCGCCTCCTCGCTGGATTTCAGATTCGGCGCAAAGCCTCCTTCGTCGCCCACCGCCGTCGCCAGACCACGTCCCTTGAGGACCGCCTTGAGCGCATGAAATATCTCCACGCCCGCACGCAGCGCCTCGGCGAAGCTCGGCAATCCAACCGGCAGAATCAGGAACTCCTGCAGATCGATGTTGTTGTCCGCGTGCACCCCGCCATTGATGATGTTCATCATCGGGACCGGGAGATGCGGGGCCGGGGGCTGAGGGCCGAGACCCGCCAAGGACCGCCACAACGGTTGCTTGCGGCTCGCCGCGACCGCGTGCGCGCTCGCGAGCGAGACGCCGAGAATCGCATTCGCACCGAGCCGGCTCTTGTTGGCGGTACCGTCGAGCGCGACCAGTTTGCGGTCCAGCCCGGCCTGGTCACCGGCATCAAATCCCTTGAGCGCGGTCGCGATCGGCCCGTTGACATTGGCCACCGCATCGCGCACACCCTTGCCTCCGTAGCGGGACTTGTCGCCGTCGCGCAGTTCGACCGCCTCGCGCGAGCCGGTCGACGCGCCCGATGGCACGATTGCGCGGCCGAACGCGCCGTCGCTCAGCGTGACTTCGGCTTCGAGGGTGGGATTTCCGCGAGAGTCCAGGACTTCGCGCGCGTGGATCCGGTCGATTTCGGTCATGTGTTCCCCCGCCGTCTCGCACCCGGCGACGATGGCCTCGCGTGGTTCACGGCAGCGACTGCTTGGCGACTGCATCGAGCGCCTTGAGAATTTCCAGCAAACGCCTCATCTCGCCAAGCGGCCAGGCATTCGGACCGTCGCTGAGCGCCTGCTCGGGATCGGGGTGCGTCTCCATGAACAGCCCGGCAACGCCGACCGCGACTGCGGCGCGCGCAAGCACCGGCACGAATTCGCGCTGACCGCCGGACCTGGTGCCCTGCCCGCCCGGCAATTGCACCGAATGCGTCGCGTCGAACACGACCGGGCAACCGGTTTCCCGCATGACCGCGAGTGAGCGCATATCGGAGACCAGATTGTTGTAACCGAAACTCGCGCCGCGTTCGCACACCATGAGGTCTGCGTTGCCAGTCGCCCGCGCCTTGTCGACCACATGCCGCATGTCCCACGGCGACAGGAACTGTCCCTTCTTGATGTTGACCGGCCGGCCGGCGCGCGCGACGTTCTGGATGAAATCGGTCTGCCGGCACAGGAACGCCGGCGTTTGCAACACGTCGACGACAGCGGCGACGTCGGCCAGCGGCGTGTACTCGTGCACATCGGTCAGCACCGGCACGTCGATCTGCCGCCTGACCTCGCTCAGGATACGCAAGCCTTCTTCGATCCCCGGACCGCGATGCCCGTTGATCGACGTGCGATTGGCCTTGTCGAACGAACTCTTGTAGACGAACGGGATATCGAGCGTCCGGGTGATTTCGCGCAGTTGCCCGGCGGTATCGAGCGCAAGTTGCTCGGACTCGATCACGCAAGGGCCGGCGATCAGGAAGAACGGGCGATCGGGGCCGATCTCGAAGCCGCAAAGGTTCATGCGGCACTTCCGGAGCTACGCACAATGCCTGCTTCACCGGGCGCAACGCCGCAAACGCGTTGTGCGCCCGTCATGCAATGGCCTGCCGATCGGCCAGGCGCGGCGCTTCACGCACCGCCTTGTATTCACGCGCGGCACGGATGAAACCACGAAACAGCGGATGGCCATCGCGCGGTGTCGAAGTAAATTCAGGGTGAAACTGGCAGGCCACGAACCACGGGTGGTCGGTCAATTCGACAATTTCCACCAGCAGGTCGTCCATCGACTTGCCCGCGATCACGAGACCCAGATCCTCGAGTTTCTGCCGATAGCGGTTGTTGAATTCGTAGCGATGCCGATGACGCTCGCGTATGACCTCCTGGCCATACAGCTCACGCGATATCGAGCCGGCCTTGAGACGACACTCCTGCGCGCCGAGGCGCATGGTGCCGCCCTTGCCCGAGCCTTCGTTGCGATGCTCGACATCGCCCGAACCGGTGGTCCATTCGGTAATCAACGCGATCACCGGATCGGCGCAATTGCGGTCATTCTCGCTCGAGTTGGCGCCTTCGATGCCAGCAACATGACGCGCGAAATCGACCACGGCCGCGTGCATGCCGTAGCAGATGCCGAAATACGGAATGCCGTTCTCGCGCGCATAGCGCGCCGCAACGATCTTGCCTTCGAAGCCGCGCTTGCCGAAGCCCCCCGGAACCAGGATTCCATCAGCGCTTTTCAGATTTTCGCCGCCCCGTCGCTCGATCTCCTCGGATTCGACCCAGTGCAGGTTGACCTGCGTGTGCTGCTTGAGGCCGCCATGGCGCAGCGCCTCGCCAAGCGACTTGCAGGCATCCTTGTGCTCGACGTATTTGCCGACAATCGCGATGTTCACTTCACCGCGCGGATGCTCGATCGCATCCACCGTGCCTTGCCAGGCCGACAGATCGGCCGGCCGCGCATCGAGGTGCAGATGCTGGACCACAATATCGTCCAGGCCCTGCGCGTGCAGCCACAGCGGCAGCTTGTAGATCACGTCGACATCGACCGCGCTGATCACCGCTTTCTCGGGCACATTGGTAAACAGCGCGATCTTGCGCCGATCCGACTGCGGCAGCGGCGCCTCGCAGCGCGCCAGCAGCACATCCGGCTGAATACCGATCGAGCGCAATTCCTTGACCGAATGCTGGGTGGGCTTGGTCTTGATCTCGCCGGCAGCCTTGATGTACGGCACCAGCGTCAGATGAATGAACATCGCCGCTTCCGGCCCGTGCTCGATGCGCACCTGACGGATCGCCTCCAGAAACGGCAGCGATTCGATGTCGCCGACGGTACCGCCGATCTCGACCAGCGCGACATCGCTGCCGCTGGTCGCTTCGTAGATCGCATGCTTGATCTCGTCGGTGATGTGCGGGATGACCTGCACGGTCGCACCCAGGTAATCGCCGCGGCGTTCCTTGGCGATGACGCTCTCGTAGATCTTGCCGGTCGTGATCGAATGCTTGCCGGTCAGGCGCGTGCGCACGAAGCGTTCGTAGTGTCCGAGATCGAGGTCGGTCTCCGCACCGTCGTCGGTGACATAGACCTCGCCGTGCTGGAACGGGCTCATCGTGCCGGGATCGACATTGATGTAAGGGTCGAGCTTCATCAACGTCACATTCAGGCCGCGCGCTTCGAGTATCGCGCCCAGCGACGCGGCCGCGATGCCTTTGCCCAGGGAGGACACCACGCCGCCGGTGACGAAGATCAGGGGAGTCATGAACGCAGCCATCCGCTGGTAAAGGCGTATTTTACCGGTGAACGCCGCTCACCGCGAGTGCGTCGGCTTGATTTTCCGATAATCAGCGTTGAGTATCGCGCGCCATTGCGCCGCCGCGAATCCGGGGCCGCCAGTTCGAGGGTCGGAAAAGAAACCGCATGAGCAGCCGATACGACGCGGTCGACATCGAGGTACTGTCCGGGCTTGATCCGGTCAGGCGCCGGCCCGGCATGTACACCGACACCACGCGGCCGAACCATCTGGTTCAGGAAGTCGTCGACAATTCGGTGGACGAAGCGCTGGCAGGCCACGCCACGCGGGTGGAAGTCGTGGTTCACACCGACGGCTCGGTCGAGGTCAGCGACAATGGGCGCGGCATGCCGATCGATATCCATCCGGAAGAAGGCATCCCGGGTGTCGAGTTGATCCTGACGCGTCTGCACGCGGGCGGCAAGTTCTCCAATCGTGCCTATCAGTTTGCAGGCGGACTCCACGGTGTCGGCGTGTCCGTGGTCAATGCGCTCTCGGCCAGACTCGAGGTGACCATTCGCCGCGACGGCGGCATCCATCGCATGGCGTTCGCCGACGGAGAACCCGCGAGCAGTCTGGAAACCATCGGAACGGTGCCGCGCAAGCAGACCGGCACCACGCTTCAATTCTGGCCCGATCCGAAATATTTCGACAGCGCGAAGTTCGCACTGCCGAAGCTCAAGCACGTGCTGCGCGCCAAGGCGGTGCTCTGCGCGGGCCTCACCATGCGCCTGACCGATGAGGCCAGCGGAGAGGTGTCCGAATGGCACTACCAGGACGGCCTGGCCGATTACCTGCAATCCATGCTCGGTGACGCCGCGCGTGTGCCGACCGAGCTCTACGCCGAATCGTTCGCGCGCGAAAATGCGAGCATGGATTTCGTGCTGGCGTGGCTGCCCGAAGGCGAGCTCGTGCAGGAAAGCTACGTCAACCTGATTCCGACCGCGCAAGGTGGCACGCATGTCAACGGCCTGCGCACCGGGCTGACCAACGCGCTGCGCGAGTTCTGCGAGTTCCGCAACCTGCTGCCGCGCGGCGTCAAGCTCGCGCCGGAGGACGTCTGGGACCGGCTGAGCTTCGTGC
>JBAVZT010000255.1:0-1504 GCA_049588955.1 Rhodanobacteraceae bacterium
AAATGCGACAACCCCGAGCAATCGCTGGCCGGCATCGACGACATAGATGTAGCTGACCAGCGCATGCGAGACCATCGGTCGCAACGCGGCGATGATATTGCCGACGGTAGCTTCAGCGTTGAAGGTGCCCGGTGTCCGTTCCATCAAGCGACCTACCGAGTTGGCCGGCCAATCACGATCGCTGAGCCATTGGCGGCCCTCGGCGCCGGCCTGCGCAACGACCCGCGCGCGCAACTCCGGGCTGAACCGCCCCAGTATCGCGGCCGCGCGGGCGCTGCCGAGCGCCTTCAGCGATTCAACGATGGCCGCATCGCACTCGTGGGCGAGTCGCGCGGCGGCGTCGGTCGCATCCAGCGAGCGCAGCTGATCAAGTGAGACTTGCGGATTGTCCATCGGGCGATACCGAAGTTGTCGCGAAATGCTAGCAGGGAATTGAAGGCTGCCTGAACCGGCCCGACTGCCCGGGTTGTCAGGCGCAGTTCATCGGCGCGTGCCAGACTTTTTCGGCAAACGACGATGCGAGGGTTTTTGCCGTGAAGACAAGATTGATATTGATGGTGTTGACATCGGGGCTGGTTTGCGGCTTGGGCGGTTGTGTCACTTACCCGGATTCAGGCTACTACGACAGCGGATACCGATATGGTCGACCCATGCGGCATGTCTGCGCCAACTGTGGAGTGATTACCGGCGTCCACGAGGTCTACCTGCGCGATCGCACGACTGGTCTGGGTGCCGTGATCGGCGCGATCGCAGGTGGCGTATTGGGCAGTACCATCGGCAAGGGGAACGGGCGCACCGCGGCAACGGTTGGCGGCGCCGTGGCCGGGGGATTTGCAGGCAACGCGATCGAGCAGCAAAACGGCCGTGGCGGCGAACGCGCCTGGCGGTTCAGCATCCAACTGGATGATGGGCGCTACGCGACCGTCACCCAACTCGATCGGCTCGGGCTTCACCGGGGCGATCCGGTCGTGATCCGAGGTGATCACGTCGAATTGCGGCGCGCTCGAGGCTAGCGTTCCACTTATAAAGGAGAATTGACGATGAAAGGACAATGGTTGAGCGGCTTGTTCGCAGCGGTGCTTGCATTGGGCATGGCAAGCCAGCCGAGCGCGGCGCGAGAAAATCATCATTACGGTTGCCGTAGTTGCGGGACGGTGCGCAGTGTCGAGAGCATCGGCCACAGGGACAACCATCTCGGCGCTGGAACAGCGGTCGGCGCAGTGGTTGGCGGCGTACTCGGAAATCAGGTCGGAAAGGGTGACGGCCGCAAGGCAGCGACCGTGGCCGGAGCGGTAGCCGGCGGGGTCGTGGGTCATCAGGTCGAGAAACACAACCGCGATGAACGCTTCTCCTATCGTATTCGTGTGCGCATGGATAATGGACGTACGATCAGCGTCGTGCAACGGGACCGCGACGGCTTGCGCCGAGGTGATCGGGTGCGTGTCGGCGATGGCTACGTCGAGCCATTGCGTTGACCTAAGGACCCTCTGATCAGAGGGTCCTT
>JBAVZT010000256.1:0-3132 GCA_049588955.1 Rhodanobacteraceae bacterium
GCGCCTGAGCGAGAACGGCTTCATACCAACGCAGTTTCTGGGTTTCACCTGGTACAACCAGGGCGACCTCGACCTGCAATTTTCCTACGACTTCGATTTTTGGGGGCGCCGCCGCGCCGCAATCGAAGCGGCGATCGATCAGGCGCGCGCGGCGCAAGCCGAAAGCAACGCCGCTGCGCTGCTGCTCACCACAGCCGTCGCCGACACCTATTTTGCGTGGCAGGGCGACCAACTGCGGCTGGCCCTGGCACGCTCCGCGGTGGGTGCGCAGCAGCACAATCGTGCCATCGTCGCGGCGCGCACCCGACAGGGCATCGAGGATCCCGACGACCTGAGCAAGGCCGATGCGGCCTTGTCGCAGACACGCGAACAAGTGCTCGCTACCGAGGGTTCGGCGCAAGTGCGTCTGGTCGCCCTCGCCGCCCTGCTCGGCGTCGCGCCTGCTGCGCTGCCGAAGCTAGACACGCGTCCGCTACCCAGGACCGATGGCGGGCTGCCGGCAGGCGCCGGGCTCGATCTGGTGGCGCGTCGTCCCGATATCGCCGCGAGCCGATTGCGTGTGGAGGCCGCCGTGCAGGACGTCAAACAGGCCCGCGCGGCATTTTTCCCGGACATCAATCTCAAGGCGATGGCGGGCTTTTCGAGTATCGATCTCGGCAAACTGCTTTCACCCGGCAGCCGGGTGTTTCAGTTCGCGCCCGCGATCCACCTGCCGTTGTTCGATGCCGGATCGCTGCGCGCCAGGTACGGCACCGATCGCGCGCGGCTCGACAGCGCGATCGCCGATTACAACGCCGCCGTTGTCGATGCCGCGCGCGATGCAGCTACGCAATCCCTGACATTGAGCATGACGCTGCAGCGCGCCGATGAACAGGCCATGCAGGTGGCGGCAACACAACGACAGCGCGACTCCGCCGCTGCACGCGTGCGCGCCGGCGTTTCCGATCGTCGCGCGTTGATTGCGGCCGAAGTGCAGCTGCTGCGACAGCGGGACGCGGCTGCGGTGCTGGCTACGCAGCGGATAGCCGCCGACCTTGCATTGATCAAGGCGCTCGGCGGCGGTTACCGCGCATCGCGGCCTTCCAAGACATCCCCTCCATACCCGACCGGACCGGATCGCAGTCGCCATGACCGATGAAACACAGGACAAGTCGAAATCGTCTGCGCCGGACGAAGGGGAAAAACGTGATCGGGAGGGCGACAAGAAAAACGCATTGCGCGGAAAGCGCAAGCCGCTGCTGATCGGTCTCGCCTGCCTGTTCGTCATCGGCGGCGTGGTCTGGCTGTTCTTATGGATGTTCGTTTTCTCGCAACGCGCAACCACCGATGACGCGCAGGTGGGCGGCAATCAGGTGATGGTGTCCGCGCTGGTGCAAGGCACCGTGATTGAAGTACGGACCGACGACACGCGCCTGGTGCGGACCGGCGATGTATTGGTGCGGCTCGATCCCACCGACGCCGAAGTGAACCTGGCCAAGGCCAGGAGCGCGTTGGCGCAAGCCGTTCGCCGAGTGCGCCAGCAGGACGACAGTGCCGACGCCGCCGATGCGCAAGTTGCCAGCGACCGCTTGCATCTGCACAAGGCACTCGCGGATCTGCAACGACGGGTCCCGCTGAATGGGGCCGATGCCATCGCACCCGAGGAGCTTGCGCATGCGCGCGACGCGGTGGCCATCGCGCGCGCCGCACTGGAAACCGCACAGCGCAATGCGCGAGCGGCGCGTGCCCCGGTCATGGGCACGTCGATTCCCCGGAATCCTGTAGTCATGCAGGCGCGTGCGCAATTTCGCGAGGCATGGATCAACTATCAACGCGACGCGATCGTCGCGCCGATTTCCGGCTACGTGGCACAACGCAGCGTGCAGGTCGGACAACGGGTACAACCCGGACAACCGCTGCTGGCCGTCATTGCGCTGGACAATCTGTGGATCGACGCCAACTTCAAGGAAAGCGATCTCGCCCATGTACGCATCGGCCAGCCAGCGAAGATCGAGACCGATCTATACGGCGATGACGTCACTTTTCACGGCCATGTCGTCGGGCTCAGCCCCGGCACCGGCAGTGCATTCGCCCTGCTGCCACCACAGAACGCGTCGGGTAACTGGATCAAGGTGGTGCAGCGCGTGCCGGTGCGCGTCGCGATCGATGCGAAGCAGTTGCGCGATCACCCGCTGCGTGTCGGTCTGTCAGCGTCCGTCACCATCGATACCCACGATCGCTCCGGCCCCGTACTGGCGCAAAGAACCAATCCGCCGATCGCTTCCACCCGCGTGTACGCGAACGATTACCGGCAGGCCGACGCGCAAGCCGACGCGATAATCCGCGCCAACCTCGGCGACGCCGCGCCCGACACTGCTGCGCGGTGATCGACACGCATGAGCGATGCCGGGCAGAACGAACGCAAGGCGCCCCTGCACGGCGGCGCGTTGGTTCTGCTGACCATTTTTGTCGCGTTCTCCACGTTCATGGAGGTGCTCGACATCACCATCGTCAACGTGTCGGTGCCGCATATCGCCGGCAGCCTCAGCGTGAGCGTGCAGGAAGGCACCTGGGCGATCAGTTCGTATTCGCTGGCCAGCGCGATCATGCAGCCATTGACCGGCTGGATCGCACGCCGCTTCGGCGAAGTGAAGGTGTTCTGCATTTCGGTCAGTCTGTTCGTCCTGTTTTCGATGCTTTGCGGGCTGTCGGTGAGCATGCCGATGCTGGTGGTTTTCCGGCTGCTGCAGGGCGCGGTATCCGGGCCGATGGTGCCGCTGTCGCAAACGCTGCTGTTGAACAACTACCCGAACGAAAAAAAGGGTCTTGCGATGGCGCTGTGGGCGATGACCATCCTGGTCGCCCCGATCATGGGCCCGATTCTCGGTGGCTGGCTGACCGACAATCTGTCATGGCCGTGGATTTTCTTCATCAACGTTCCGGTCGGCGCGCTGGCTGCACTGGTGACATGGTCGTTGCTCGGCCGACGCGAGAGCACGACCGAGAGAAAGCCCATCGACGTGACCGGCATCCTGTTGCTGGTGATCGGCGTGGGCTGTCTGCAGTTCATGCTCGACAACGGCAACGACAAGGACTGGTTTGCCTCGCCGATGATCGTCGCACTCGGCATAGCCGCCGTGATCAGCCTGGCAT
>JBAVZT010000257.1:0-2524 GCA_049588955.1 Rhodanobacteraceae bacterium
CGCAGCGCGCATGAGCACGGCCTGACGGTCTCGGTACTCGGCATCGGCAGCGCCGCCGGGGCGCCGGTTGCGTTGCCACGGGGCGGTTTTCTCAAGGATGCAAGCGGCAATATCGTGCTCCCCCGGCTGGATGAATCCGGCTTGCGCGCGCTGGCCGAAGCGGGGGGCGGGCGCTATGCGCACATGAGCGTCGATGCGAGCGATATCGATTCGGTGCTGATCGATACCCAGTCGGCCGGAAACGTTGCCGGCAGCAACAGCGACAATCTCGTCAACGCGAGCTGGCGCGATCGCGGCCCGTGGCTGCTGCTCGTGCTCGTGCCGCTCGCGCTGCTTGGATTTCGTCGTGGCTGGATGATGTCGATCGGGCCGGCGATGCTCGCGCCGCTGTCGATGCTGCTGCTGTCGCTCGCTGCCATGCCCCGGGCCGACGCCGCGTCACTGACGGATTTGTGGATGCGACCGGACCAGCAGGCTGCGGCGGCATTGGCCGACGGTGACGCCAAACACGCGGCAGCCGTGGCCAGGGCGCCGGCCTGGCGCGCCAGTGCCGAATATCGCGCCGGCGACTACGCGGCAGCTGCCGAAAACTTCGCGCATGCGCGAGGGGCCGATGCGGCGTACAACCGCGGCAATGCCTTGGCCAAGCAGGGGCAATACCAGGACGCACTGGCCGCCTACTCACGCGCGCTCGAACTCGATCCGGGCATGGACGATGCGAAGGCCAACCGCAAGGCGGTCGAGGACTGGCTCAAGCGTCAGCCGAAATCCGGTTCCGGGTCCGGTCGGCAGAACAAGTCCTCATCGTCGAATTCCGATCGCGGGCAAAACGACCAGGGTCAGGCCGGCAAATCGGGCAGGCAATCGGGTGCGCAAAAGCAGAACGCAAGCAAGGGTCAATCACAAAAGGACAAGGATCAATCGCAACCCGGTGCAGACAACGAGCCATCCGGCAACGGCGAAAATGCCAAATCGGATCAGCAAGGCAATGAGGCGCAGGCCCACACCAACAGCGGCGCGCACGGCTCCAAGCCGACCTCGGGTGCGCAGGACAAGTCCGGCAATGCCGCCGACACTTCGACCGAGCCTGAATCGAACGACGAGAATGCGAGCGCCGCGCAGAAGCAGGCCTTGTCCAAGGCCGTCGATCGGGCGCTGGCCAACTCCCGGGAATCGGGAACCGGTGCCACGCACGCCGGGACCGGGGCGCCGCGCGAAGACGAGGCGGCGCGCGAGAAACGTCAGGCGCTCGATCAGTGGCTCGAGCGCGTGCCTGACGATCCGGGCGGATTGCTGCGACGCAAGTTCCTGCTCGAATACCAGCGTCGCCAGCAGGACGGGGGCGCCGGCCAATGACGGAAAAGCCCATGCGACGCACGCTGCTGATCGCCTGCGCGATCCAGCTATTGCTCATGCTGGCGCCACTGGCGCAGGCATCGAGTGCACGTGCCTGGCTCGATCGAGGCACCATGCATCTTGGCGAAACCGTCACGCTCAATGTCGAGGCCCAAGGCGGCGTCGACACGTCGCCGGATTTTTCCGCGCTGTCGAATGATTTCAAGTTGCTCGGCACGCAGTCGAGCCAGCAGATGAGCATCGTCAATGGCGCGGCGAGTTCCAAGACGCTGTGGGCGATCGGACTGGAGCCAAAGCATGCGGGCAAGATCGACATTCCGGCACTTGCCGTCGGCAGCGCCACGACCGCACCGCTGACGCTGACGGTTCTCGCGCAGCCGGCCGGCGCGCGGGGGCAGCCGGGCGATGACGTGTTTCTCGATATCACGGCCGAACCCTCCGCGCCCTACGTACAGCAACAGGTGCGCTACACGGTCAAATTGTATTACGCCTTCGACATGACCAACGGCAATCTCGACGAGCCCGCTGCCAAGGGCCTTGCCGTTCAGCGACTCGGGCAGGACAAGCACTATCTTGCGACGGTCGGTCAGCGGCGTTACCACGTGATCGAACGCCATTACGCGCTGACGCCCGAACAGAGCGGCGTGATCATGGTGCCCGGACTCGCGTTTCATGGCGCGGCGCTCGATGCCAGCGACCCGACCGGATTTTTCAGTCGCGGCCGCAGCGTCGGCGCGCGTTCCGATGCGGTCGAGATCAATGTGCGCCCAAAACCGGCAGCCTGGGGTGATGCGCCGTGGTTGCCGGCGGCATCCGTCACCGTGCAGGATCAGAGTGCGTTGCCGGACCGCGTGCATGTCGGCGATCCGGTCACGCGCACGATCCGCATCGAGGCCAAGGGCGTCGGCTACGCACAATTGCCTGAAATCAAGCTGGCCCCGGTCGCCGGTGCCGAGATGTATCCGGACAAGGCGCAGACGCGCACGCGCGATGACGGAACCTGGCTGTTCGGTGAGCGTGTGCGCAAGTTCGCGTGGGTACCGACGCAGCCGGGATCGCTGACCGTGCCCGGTTATGCCGTTCGCTGGTGGGATACCGTACACGATCGTGCGGCAACGGCCGAGTTGCCGCCGCACATCATCAAGGTACTGCCGGCCAGCACTGTCGG
>JBAVZT010000258.1:0-1600 GCA_049588955.1 Rhodanobacteraceae bacterium
GAAGATGACGCGGGTGCCGGCATATTTGTGATCGTCGTCGGACCAGACGTAATAGTTGCGCGCGGCCGACCCTGGTTTGGCGTGGCGCGCGCGCTGGAACCACGCATGCGCGTCGGAGGTATGGTTGATGACGAGTTCGGTAATGATACGGATGCCGCGCTCGTGGCAGGCCGCGACCAGTTTCCGGAAGTCGGAAAGCGTCCCGTAATCGGGATGCACGGCGGTGTATTCGGCGATGTCGTAACCGTCGTCGCGACGCGGCGACGGGTAGAACGGCAGCAGCCAGATCGCATTGACGCCGAGTTCGGCAATGTAGTCGAGCCTGGAGATCAGACCGGGAAAATCGCCGATGCCGTCGTCGTTGGAATCGTAGAACGATTTCACGTGAAGCTGGTAGATGACCGCGTCCTGATACCAGAGCGGATCCTCGATCAGGTGCGTGGCGTGTTTTTTCCTCCTCACATCCACGTCGATGTCTCCGGTCGCACGCGCCAGATCGCGAACGGCTGCGACGGATCGAGCGACAGATGCTGGATCTTGCCGCGCCATGTCTCGCTTGTGCCATGCACGAGATCCTCGGCAATCACCGACTCGTGATCTGGCAGGCCCCATTCCCACAGCGGCACCTCGAAGTCGGCCGCCTGCGTCGCATGTGGATCGAGATTCACGGCAACGAGGATCGCGTTGTCGCGCCCCGGCGTTGCCTTGCCGAAATACAGGACCTGTTCGTTGAACGCGTTGTAGAAGCGCACGTTGCGATGATCCTGCAGCGCCGGATTCATGCGCCGGATCGCATTGAGGCGACGAATCTCATCGACGATGTTGCCGGGCGCGTTCCAGTCGCGTTGACGCAATTGGTACTTCTCGGAATCGAGGTATTCCTCCTTGCCCGCAACCGGTTCGGACTCGCACAACTCGAATCCGCTGTACATGCCCCACAAGCCGGACAGCGTCGTTGCGAGCGCGGCACGGATCAGGAATCCGGGCCGACCGGATTGCTGCAGGAACACCGGGTTGATATCCGGCGTGTTGACGAAAAGATGCGGACGGAAATAGTCGCGCACCGCGGTTTCGGCAAGCTCGGTGAAGTAATCGGTCAATTCAGTCTTGCTGTTGCGCCAGGTGAAATAGGTGTAGGACTGCGAGAAGCCGAGCTTGGCCAGCCGGTACATCGGTTTCGGGCGCGTGAACGCCTCGGCCAGAAAAATCGCATCGGGATGGCGCGCGCGCACGTCGGCGATCATCCATTCCCAGAACGGAAAGGGTTTGGTGTGCGGATTGTCGACACGAAACAGCTTGACGCCGTGTTCGATCCAGAACAGAACGATGTCGCGCAGCGCACGCCACAGTTCGGGTATCGCGCGTTCGGCGTAGAAGTCGACATTGACGATATCCTCGTATTTCTTCGGCGGATTCTCGGCATGGCGCACGCTGCCGTCTGCACGCCACGCAAACCATTGCGGGTGCTCGCGTAGCCACGGGTGATCGGGCGAGCACTGGATCGCAAAATCCAGCGCAATCTCGATGCCGAGGCGCTCGGCCGCCGCACGCATGCGCTCGAAGTCGGCAAAGCTGCCGAGTTGCGGATGGATTGCGTCGT
>JBAVZT010000259.1:0-6565 GCA_049588955.1 Rhodanobacteraceae bacterium
TGGCTGATACGGCGCAACCAGTTGAAAACGATCGGTCATGAAGCCTCTCTGTGCAAACGATCATTATAAGCCGCGCCTGCCGCGGGCTTCGCACGCACGCTGTGGGAATCTTCCTACGCAATCGGACGACGCCGGGCCATCGGCCATCCGCGCGTCATTGCCTAGCATGGACCCGTCCATCACGAGGGCCCTGCCATGAATCTCCAACGTCACCGGCAATGCGGCGTCACGCTGATCGAATTGCTGATGAGCCTTATTATGCTGGGCGTGCTGTTGTCGATCGCGGCGCCCGCGTTCGGCAGCTTTCTCGAAGCCGGCCACATGCGCAGCGCGCGCAGCGAACTCAGCGTGACCTTGAATCAGGCACGCATGACGGCGGCCAGCCGCGACACGCGCGTCGTCGTGTGTCCGTCGCCGGATCTACGGAACTGCGAGCGGACAACCCATTGGCATCGTGGCTGGATGGCCTTCGTCGATCGCAATCGCGACGGCGTGCACGGCGCCGACGAACCGGTGGTCGCACTCGAACAAGCACAGCCGAAGGGCCTGGCGATTGCGAGCAGCACCGGACGACGTCTGGTCACCTACCGCCCCGACGGCAGCGCGACCGGTTCGAACCTCACGCTGACCTTCTGCGATCGCCGCGGCGAGAACCATGCGACCGCCCTGATCCTCAACAACGCCGGGCGTCTGCGCAGCGGCGTGCCCTCGCATCCAGCGGCGGCGGCCGCCTGTGCTCTGGTCGATCGTTGAGCTGCGCGCGGTTCTCGCAGGTCCGTTGCCCAGAACGTAGCGCAGCGAAGTCGAAGGACACCGGCAACACGACACTCGGAGAGGAAAGGGTGCGCTCTGCTTGACGCCCGCGCGATGGGTCACGAGAATACACGGCCCTTCCCGAGTAGCTCAGCCGGTTAGAGCATCTGACTGTTAATCAGAGGGTCGTCAGTTCGAGTCTGACCTCGGGAGCCAGATGCCAAAGGCTCGCAGCGATGCGGGCCTTTTTCGTGTCCATGCCGTCAGCGCGCAACGCGCACGCGATAGCACGGCACATAGCGCGATCCCGGCAGCTTCATACGTTGCTGATCGACAAAGCTGGTCAGCAACGCGTCCAGCGCGCGCATGATGTCCGCATCGCCGTCGATGACGAACGGGCCGCGCTGCTCGATCGTCTGCATGCCGCGCTGCTTGACGTTGCCCGCAACGATGCCGGAAAACGCGCGGCGCAGATCCGCGGCCAGTTCGTGACGCGAGCGGTCCCGATGCAGGTCGAGCGCGGCCATGGCTTCGTGGGTCGGCTCGAACGGAACCTGGAAGTTCTTCTCGACATGCAATGCCCAGTTGAAGAAGAACGCATCCTGGTTGCCGATGCGGTGCTCGCGCACGCTGCGGATGCCGTCGATGGCGGCATGGGCGACGGCGATCGGATCGTCGACAATGATGCGGTAGTGCTCCGCCGCGGCTTCGCCGAGTGCGAGCCGGAGAAAACGGTCGATGCGCTCGAAATACGGAGCCGATGCGGCCGGACAGGCAAATATCAGCGGGAACACCATGCCCTGGTTGTCCGGGTGCAGCAGAATGCCGAGCAGATACAGAATCTCCTCGGCGGTGCCGACGCCGCCCGGAAACACGATGATCGAGTGGGCCACACGCACGAATGCTTCGAGGCGCTTTTCGATGTCCGGCATGATCACGAGGTTGTTGACGATCGCATTCGGCGACTCGGCCTCGATGATGCCGGGTTCGGTGATACCGACATAACGATTGTTGTAGCGGCGCTGCTTCGCGTGCGCAATCGTGGCTCCCTTCATCGGACCTTTCATCGCCCCCGGCCCGCAACCGGTGCAGATATCGAGTCCGCGCAGACCCAGTTCGTAGCCGACCTGCTTGGTGTAGTCGTATTCGTCGCGCGAAATCGAATGACCACCCCAGCAAACGATCAGGTTCGGATCGACATTCGGTCGCAGCACCCGCGCGTTGCGCAGGATCTCGAACACCGCATGGGTGATGCCGAACGATTCGGACAGATCGAAACGTCCGCCGCCGACCTGTTCCGAGACGTACACGATGTCTCGCAGTACCGCGTACAGCAGTTCGCGGATGCCGCGAATGATGACGCCGTCGACGAATGCCTCGGCCGGCGCGTTGACCAGATCGAGGCGAATCCCGCGATCCTGCTGCAGCACCTGGATGTCGAACTCGGGATAACACTCGAGCATCGCGCGGGCATCGTCGCTGACGGCGCCCTGGGTCAACACGGCGAGTGAACAGCGCCTCAGCAGCTCGTGCAGTCCGCCGGCACTGGCATCGTGCAGGCGCGCGATCTCGTGGCGCGACAGAACGTCCATGCCGCTCGCCGGCGCAATGCGCGCGCTGACCGTCGCGGCCCGCGTCGCGCTGGATTCCATTGGCAACGTCATCAAGCCGCGCTCCCCGCACGCACGTACGCCATCAGGCCGTCGAGAAACATCTGCACCGACAAGGCCACCAGCAGCATGCCCATCAGCCGTTCGAGCGCAGTCAGTACACTTTCGCCAAGCCAGCGGTAAAGGTACGTCGACGACAACAGGATCAGGGCCGTCGCAAGCCATGCCGCAACCAGCGCGGTCACCCAATCCGCGGTGCGTCCGGGCTGGGTGTTGGTCAACAGCAGCAAGGCAGCCATCGCGGAAGGCCCGGCCACGCCCGGAATCGCCATCGGAACGATAAACGGTTCACCCGCGACGCTGCCGCCGAAGATGCCTTCCTTCGGCGGAAAGATCATGCGCACGCCGATCAGGAACAGGACGATGCCGCCGGCGATGCTGACCGCTTCCTGCTTGAGTTGCAGTGCCCTGAGCACGTAGTCGCCGCCGAGCAGAAACCCGAGCAGCACGACCAGGGCAATCAGCAGTTCGCGCACCAGCACCAGCCGCCGGCGCCGCGGAGCGACATCCTTGAGCAGGCTCAGGAACAGCGGAACATTGCCGAGCGGATCCATGATCAGAAACAGCAGGATTCCTGCCGACAGCGTGTCCATCGTGTTGCTCATGGGAAAGATCCCGGGGAGGTCCGCACAAGTCCGGCTGATGAATTTTTCACAATGGCGACATTCTTTCACATATCCCAACGTGTCCTCCGCGACAGCAAGGACCACCCGTGAGGCCAGGAAGCACCGGTTTCCGCGATGGCCGATCAGGCCGTTCCGGTTTCCGGCCGCAGATCGAGTATCTTGCCGCGCAAGTCAGCCGCGTGCGGACCAAGCAGCCATGCGGCGGCGGATCCGGCAATGTCCGGCAACGGATGTCGAAAGGTGTCTTCGCCGAAATACGCCTTGCGCCGGAGGGTCGTGCGCATCGGCGCCGGCAGCAACGCATGGGTGCGAACCGGACCGTTTTCGGTTTCCTCGTGAATGATCGATACCAGGCCGAGCAGCGCATGCTTGGTCACGCCATAGGCGCCCCAGAAGGACAAGCCGACCCGATCGGGATCGTCCAGCACGAACACGATCGCGGCATCGGGTGCCTCACGCAGCAGCGGCATGCAGCCCCGGGTCAGCAGCAACGGTGCGGTGACGTTGACCTGCAGGCTGCGTTGCCACTCGTCGGGAGTTTGTTGATCGAACGGTTGCAGTTCCTTGAAATGCGCGGCCGCATGCACGATCCCGTCGAGGCGGTGGCAATCGCGCTGCACGGCCTCGGCCAGGTCGGCGTAATCCTGCGGCGTCGCGCCTTCCAGGTTCATCGGATAGATCGCCGGTGTCGGCGCGCCGATGGCTTCGATTTCGTCGTAAAGCGATTCGAGCGCTCGTACGCGGCGGCCGAGCAACACGAGCGTCGCTCCGGCATGCGCGCAGGCCAGCGCACAACAACGCCCGAATCCACCGGTTGCGCCGCTCACGAGAATGACGCGATTGCGCAAGGAGTCGGCGCCCGGCGCCGGTCCGGACTCGTCCCTGCAAATCAGCGGCAACATGCCGGGGATGCCTAGTCCTTGCGCACGTCCTTGATCAGCCGTTCGAGCTCGCCGGATTGGTAAAGGTCGAGCAGAATGTCGCAACCGCCGATCAGCTCGCCGTTGATGAACAGTTGCGGGAAGGTGGGCCAGTTGGAGTAACGCGGCAGGTTTGCGCGAATTTCCGGATCCTCGAGCACGTTGACCGCGTGGAACTCGGCGCCGACCGCCTTCAGCGCCTGCGCGGACCGACTGGAAAATCCGCACATGGGAAATTGCGGAGTGCCCTTCATGTAGAGAACGATCGGATGCGACTCCGTCGTGGTCTTGATGCGTTCGATAACGTCCATTGCGACTCGTATGCCAAAAGAAGAATCAGCGCTCGCGCGCGGTAATTTGCAATTGTAGCAGCGCGACTTGCGCAGGAGACGATTGTCGTAACGGCGGGTGAACCTGCGCGCCGGACACAGGTACGCGAGCCGGTTGAATTGTCCGGCCGTGCCTCCATAGACTTCCTGCCGAGCGCCGCGCGCCGGAAGCGTTATGCGCGGTCAAGGCACAGCCTACAACGCAAGGAGAATGCAATGGCAATCGAACTACCACCGCTTCCGTGGGCACGCGATGCCCTGGCGCCGCACATCTCGGCGGAAACCATCGACTACCACTACGGCAAGCACCATCAGGCCTACGTCGACAATCTCAACAAGCAGATCAAGGGAACCGAATTCGAGGACAAGCCGCTTGAGGACATCATCAGGAAAGCATCGGGTGGCATGTTCAACAACGCCGCGCAAGTCTGGAATCACACGTTCTACTGGAACTGCCTGTCACCCAAGGGTGGTGGTGAGCCTTCGGGGCGTCTCGCCGACGCGATCAAGAAATCGTTCGGCGATTTCGCCACGTTCAAGGACGAATTCAGCAAGACGGCCACGACCACGTTCGGTTCCGGCTGGGCCTGGCTGGTGCAGCGATCCGAAGGCGGCCTCGGGCTGGTCAGCACCGCCAATGCCGGCACGCCGATCACCGGCAGCGACCGTCCATTGCTCACCTGCGATGTCTGGGAACACGCCTACTACATCGACTATCGCAATGCCCGGCCGAAGTACGTCGAGGCTTTCTGGAATCTGGTCAACTGGGATTACGCCGGGGAACAGATGGCCTGAGCCAACCGGCTTTCCGCCCGCCATTCATTCCATCTGAGCCAGGGCGGCCAGTGCCGGCTCGGCCTGCTGCATGCGGTCGAGTCGCGTCGCCACGCGCTCGAGGCGACCGGCCAGTGTCCTGGCGTCGCACGCGCAAACGGTAGCGTGACCGACCTTGCGTCCGGCGCGCGACCG
The DNA here is from genome assembly GCA_049588955.1 of Rhodanobacteraceae bacterium. Lineage (GTDB taxonomy): Bacteria > Pseudomonadota > Gammaproteobacteria > Xanthomonadales > Rhodanobacteraceae > Dokdonella_A. The sequence continues at coordinate 5,268 of JBAVZT010000259.1, forward strand.
TTTGCCGTAATCGTGCCAATGCGTGCCCGCCTCGGCCAGCGCCCCCCGCGCATCCGGCAGGTCACCGATCCAGTTCAGCATGACGCTGTAACCACGCGGCGAAGTATCGCCGAGCGGCAACCCGGCAACCGCGCGCACATGGTTCTCGAACTGGCTGCACGTGGCGCCCTCGATGGTCCAGTGCGCCGAATTGTGGACGCGGGGTGCCATCTCGTTGCCAAGCAACCGGTCGCCATGTACGAAGAGCTCCAGCGCGAACGTGCCGACATAGTCCAGCGTTTCGGCCAGGCGCCGCGAGTGGGCAACGGCTTCGCGCTCGAGTTCGTCGGCGCCGGTCACCAGCGGCAGGCTGATCGACAGTACGCCGTTGGAGTGCCAGTTGCGGGTCAGCGGATAATGACGAAACTCGCCATCGCGCGAACGCACCGCGATCACCGATACTTCGCGTTGAAAACGGACAAACGACTCGAGTATCGACGGCGCGCCGCCGAGCGCCGCCCACGCGGTATCGATATCCGCGGCCCCGTGCAACAGGAACTGACCCTTGCCGTCGTAACCGAGGCGCCTGGTCTTCAACACGGCCGGCGTTCCCACCTCGCGCAGGGCGCGCTCGAGATCCACGCGATCGTCGACCGCCCTGTAATGCGGCGTGTCGAGCCCGATCTCCCGAAACAGGGTTTTCTCGGCCAGGCGGTCCTGGGCGACGGCAAGCGCATCCGGGTTTGGAAACACCCGGGTGTGGTCGGTCAGTCGATGCGCCACGTCCGCAGGCACATTCTCGAAATCGAAAGTGGCGACATCAATGCGCCGCGCGAACGCATCGAGAACGGCCGCGTCGTGCCAGTCGGCGGTGATCAGTGGGGCGACCTGCCCGGCACATGCATCCTCGGCAGCATCGACAATGAGGAACCGCTGCCCGAGCGGCGCCCCGGCAATGGCGAGCATGCGTGCGAGTTGACCACCGCCTAGAATCCCGATCGTGCTCATCGCCCCTGTCCTGTCGCGAGCTAGTCTTTCCGCGGATCGGGCTGCCGTGGATCGGAATTCTCCAGCACCGCCTCGGTCTGAGCCCGACGATAGGCCGCGAGGCGCGACGCCAGTTCCTCATCGTCCAGTGCCAGGATCGCGGTGCTCAGCAACGCGGCATTGACGGCGCCGGCGCGGCCGACCGCCAGGGTCGCCACCGGGATTCCGGCCGGCATCTGTACAATCGACAGCAACGAATCGAGTCCGCTGAACGCAGACGTCGGCACCGGCACGCCAAGTACCGGCAACGCGGTCTTTGCGGCCAGCATGCC
>JBAVZT010000260.1:0-3167 GCA_049588955.1 Rhodanobacteraceae bacterium
ACTCGACCCAATCCTGGAGCGGCTGGTTGAACGCGAGGAACCGATCTCGGCGATCGTGGCGGCTGGCTTCGACCGCGACACTGTCATGCGGGTTGAGCGCATGCTCAACATCGCGGAATACAAGCGCCGGCAAGCGGCGCCGGGCGTGAAGGTGACGTTGAGGAATTTCGGACGTGACCGGCGCTATCCAATCACCAACCGCTTTCGCGATCCCGGCTCTGCGATGCCGCAGGCCGACGCCGCGCCGGTCACCGGCGCGGCGGCGAAAAGCGAAGCTTTCGATTTTTGATCGGTAACGACGGGCGGTCTACTGCGTCGGCAGGAAGCTCGGGCCGACGGTGCGCACTTTCCGCTTGGTCGGGTCCAGCTCACCCGGCGCATCGACCATCGAGGAGGATTTGTTCCCCGGCTTGGCGGCAGATTTTTCCTGTTGGATGGAGCCTTTGAGATTAGGCGCGTTATGCGGCTGCGACAGCTGCTTGGCTCTCTTATCGGTGACGACGACGTCGCCGGGCGCTAGCGTCTCGTCGGGACCGACGGCCCTTAATGCCTCGGCCCAGGTTTCGCCCGGGCGCCGGCAACTGCAGGCCGGATTCAAAGCCTTGCGGTATTGGAACGCGGTCGGCAGTTCGGTGTAGAGGCGGCCGTTGAGCGACACGGCCTGCGCCACTTCCTCGCCCGGATTATGATAGGTGTAGAGCGAGACTTCCGCCGCCGGGCACATGTGCTGGCAGGTTTGCTCGTCGTCGCGGAAGTGGTCCGGCGAGGACTCGAACGAAATCGGAAAATAAAAGCCGTCACAGGTGCGCACGCAGATGGTGCGAAAGGTCCCGCCCATCGGGCCGGACGGCCCTGGGAGCGAACCGTTCCCGCCAAACAGGCGATCGAAGAAGCCGCCCTGTTGGCCGGCCTGCGCCGCCGAGCGATATTGCGGTCCGCAGCCGTTGTCACCCAGCGCGATCAACAGCGACTGCCGGCGCGCGGCGCGTTCGGTGGTGCCGCCTTGCAGCTGTTCGAGCGCATTTTGCATGCGCTCCAGATTGTTGCGCTGGGAGTCGATTTGCCGGTTGATCCCGCCGCATTGATGCGGGGCGATATTGAAGATCGAAAAAAAGCCGGCGCTTTCGCAGCCCGCTCGGCGCGCCTGCAAGACCAACCTGTCGACTTCGAATTGCTGCCGGTTAACGGCGTCCTCGGCGCGGCGGATCTGATCGGCGCGCGCCGGATCGTCATTGCCGCGATCGAGCGACGCGAGTTGGGCTTCCAGCCGCTGACAGGCCGGATTCTGAGACTGCGCAAGCGCGATGGCGCACGACGCAAGCATCGTCGCGGCGGCGGCAGCAAGCTTGAACGACAATGTCATCATGGGCGGTATTCTATCGCGAAATTCACCGGCTTGCGAGCCTCGATGCTAGTGCGGTCTGGCTGTTTCCGCGCGCAAGTTCCAGAGCACGCCGGTAACGATAACAAGGGCGCCGAGCAAGACAAAAATATCGAGCCGCTCGCCGTAGAAAGCCCAGCCGACAACCGCAATCAGCGGGATGCGCATGAAATCGAGTGGGACGACCAACGTAGCATCGCCCGCGCGGAAGGCGTTACTCAGGCAATAATGCGACGTCAGACCGGCAACCCCGACGCCAATTGCGGGCAAAATGTGGCGCGTCTCGAGATGAAGAAATCCGGTCAGGTCGCTGCCGATTAACGACAGTGGAAACTGAATGACCGCCATCCAGAAAATAATACCGAAAGTGGTTTCAGTCATGGTCAGCTTCTTGGTCGCGATCATGGTGATGGCGTAGCCGAATGCCGCCAGCAGGACGAGCAAAGCCGCCGGATTGAAGCTCGCGATGCCGGGACGCAAGATGATCAGCACGCCGATCAAGCCGAGCACGACCACGCCGATACGGCTCGGCGTCAACCGCTCGTGCAGCAGCCAGACCGCGAGCAGCACCGTCCAGGCCGGCATGGTGAACTCCAATGCAAACACCATGGCGAGCGGTAGCATGGTCAACGCCACCGCCCAGGAGAACTGCGAGGCGTAGTGTACAGTATTGCGCAGCAGGTTGAGGCCCATTCGGCGCGGCAGCGCGTGCACGCGCAATTCCGGTCGCAGCAGTAGCAGCAGCAGCAGCACCAGCAAAGCGACGCCGCTGCGGATCGCCAGGATCTCGAAAATGCTCAGATTCGCCCGGAACAATTCGCGGATCGACACCGCCATGACCGAGAACGAGAGCAAGGCGCCGACCATCCAAAGGACGACGCGGGCGATTCTGTTGGTGATCACTGGTTTTTCGCGGGCTGCTGCGGCGGGATAAGCGGACGGCGGGTCTAGCAGGCCAAAACGCTCACGTCACTCGGCGTCCGGCTGATTCTCCGGCCGCGCCTTGTCGAAGGCATCCAGCTTCAGGCAGGCGGCGTCGACCGCGGCGATTTTTGGAAAATCATCAAGCGCCACCTTGAAACGGCGCGCGTTGAACACCTGGGGCACCAGGCAGAGGTCGGCGAGCGTGACACGCGCGCCGCAGGCATAGGGCCCCGGCGCAATCATCGACTCAATCGCCGTGAAACCCTCGGTCACCCAGTGGCGGTACCAGGCGTCGATCTCCGGCTGCTCGTGCTTGAGGTCGCGTTTGAGGTATTGCAGCGCCACCAAATTATTGAGCGGGTGAATGTCGCAGGCGACCATCTGCGCAACGGCACGCACCTTGGCACGTTCGAGCGCGTCGGACGGCAGCAACGGCGGCTTCGGCTGGATTTCGTCAAGATATTCGATGATCGCCAGCGACTGGGTCAGCACTTCGCCGCCGGACAGTTCGAGCGCCGGCACGCGCATTTGCGGATTTAAGGTGCGAAATTCCGGCGTTCGCTGGCGCCCGCCATCTTTGGTCAAATGGATGGATACCATGTCGTAGGGCAAACCCTTGAGATTGAGCGCGATGCGCACGCGATAGGCGGCGGACGAACGGAAATACGAGTAAAGCTTCACGGCAACACCCGGCTCACAGGTTGCGACCACGGCAATCTAGCGCATGAAGTCCGGCAAAGCATGTTCCCGCTTCGGGAGCCGGCGTTTAGAGAACTCACGTGCAACAATGTCTAGCGGTGCGGCCTGGGCGTATCGGGCGCGAGCTCGGCGGAGCGTTTGGACAGCTTGCGCAGGGCGCGGC
>JBAVZT010000261.1:0-1648 GCA_049588955.1 Rhodanobacteraceae bacterium
CGGCCGCTACGATCTGCGTGCGCCGGATGGCACACGCGTGCCGCTGCTGTCGATGGTCGATCTGCACCGCCAGGATGCCGCATCCGTGATCGAGCGCGAAAACCGCCAGACCGCGCTGCCGATCCAGGCCAACCTCGCCAAAGGCACAACCATGGACGAGGCGCGGAGCGCCATCGACAAGGCGATGAAATCCGTCACGCTTCCGGGGGGCTATGGCTGGACCTACGGGACCAGCTTTCAGGAATCCGACGATGCCGGTCAGCGCATGGCATTCAATACGCTGATCGCGCTGGTGCTGGTCTACGTCGTCATGTGCGCGATGTTCGAATCGCTGATTTTCCCGGCAGCGATCATGGTCACCTTCATCTTTTCGGTGTTCGGTGTGTTCTGGCTGTTCTGGCTGACCGGTACCACATTTTCGATCATGGCCTCCATCGGCGTGCTGATCCTGATGGGTGTGGTGGTCAACAACGGTATCGTCATGATCGTTCACATCAATCAATTGCGTCACGAAGGCCTGGCGCGCGCCGATGCGCTGCGCCAGGGCAGCAGCGAGCGCCTGCGTCCGATCCTGATGACCATGGGAACGGCGATTCTCGGCATGGTCCCACTGTGCCTCGGCACCACACAGCTCGGTGGCGACGGGCCACCGTACTTTCCCATGGCGCGCGCTATCGCCGGCGGTCTGTTGTTCTCGACGATCATGACCTTGTTCGCGCTGCCGGTGATCTATTCGCTGCTCGACGATGCAAGCAACTGGTCGCGTGCCGTGGTGCGCGATGCACGCGCCGGCAGAGTGCGCCGCCGCATGCTGCCGACCGGCTGAGAACCGTTCCGCCTCGGTTCGCGCGCACGAGTCCCCACGATTTGTCCGTTCATTTCCGTCGCCGTAGCGCCGCGAAGCGCAAAGTCGAAGGGTGTGCTTCGGCCTCGCTGCGTCATGCTCCAGCGGGCAGTGGCTGTTGCGTACCGCTTCGACACTGCCAGCGTGCTTCCCGGGTGCACCGTCCGATCAGGGCAGACTGTCGAGCGCTGCCTGCAGCGCGTGTTCGAGTCGCGCCTCGAGCGCTGATTCGTCGTCCGGCAGGCGCACGACGCTGAAGGACTCGAGCAGTTGTTCAAGCCTCTGCGCCGGAGATGCACGATTCTCGCCGCGCAGGTGCGCCGACAGCTGCGCAAGTTGCTGATCGCGGCGCCGCCGGCGATCTTCGGCGGGGGTTTCGATGCCGGCGAGTGTTTCGAGTTGCACCAGGAGGTTGCGTGCGGCGTCGACCGGATCGTCGGCATCGCCGATCGACTGCGCGTTTTGCCGGACCGCTGCGTGCCAGCGCGCAGAAAGGAGTTCGCCGGCCACGCTCTCCGCCGTCTTCGCCCAGCGTTCCTGAAGGTTTGCGGCCGACGCGTCACGTTCGGCTTCACGGCACAGGCGATAGCGTTCGAGCCAGGCGTCGAAGCGTGCGCGCCGTGCGTTGCGTGCGCGTCGAGCGTCGGCTTCCCGCAGCGCTGTTTGTGCGTCGCGATAACGACGACTGAGCGCTTCATCGCGCAGATCAAGCGCTTTCCAGCGTGATTCCAGGGCCGCGATCCGTGGTCGTTTTGGAGTGGCGGCAGCGGATGCGCAGGCTTCGAGTTCGACACAGATCGCGAC
>JBAVZT010000262.1:0-1587 GCA_049588955.1 Rhodanobacteraceae bacterium
GCGCAGGATCGTTCTGCTTGAACACGGCAATCAGGAATGCCTTGACGCGTTCGGCGCGCTCCGCTTGCCGTTGCGCGAGCGCGGCCTGCTGGCGCGCCGCGTTGGTCTGGTAGAGCGCGGCACCGAGGCCGGCGACAAGCGACAGGGCGATCAACAGGCTGGCCGCGACGCCGACCTGATGGCGACGCACGAACTTGGCCAGTCGATACGTGGTCGAGTCGGCACGTGCATTGATCGGCCGGCCATCGAGCCAGCGCCGCAAATCTTCGGCGAAGGCGGCGGCGGTGGCATAACGTCGTTCCGGCTCGCGCTTCAACGCGGTCGCGATGATCACATCGATGTCGCCACCGATGCTGCGCGCGAGCCGACGCGCGTCGGCTTCGGCGCCGTAGAGCGCAACGACTTCGGCGGATGAAAGGCGTGCGGCCAGCGCGCTCGCGCGCTCGGTCACGACGGTCGACACGTCGCGTGCCAGTTGCTCGAATGTCGTGACGCGCCTGCGCTGCGGCAGTTCGCCGACCAGCAATTCGCACAGCATGAGCCCAAGTGCGTAGACATCGGTCGCGGTTCCGATGGGCTCCCCAAGAATCTGCTCCGGCGCCGCATAGGCCGGCGACAGGACGCGCATGCCGGTGCGCGTGCGAGTCTGCTCGCCGCTCTCCTCGATCAGTTTGGCGATCCCGAAATCCAGCACGCGCGGCGCGCCATTGACATCGACCACCACATTCGAAGGTTTCAGATCGCGGTGCACGACGAGCTGCGTGTGCGCGTAGGCAACCGCTTCGGCAACCAGCGCGAGCAGGGCCACGCGCGCGCGTACATCCAGTTTGTGCTGCTTCGCATAATCGGTGATCGCCTGCCCGTCGACATGCTCCATCACATAGAACGGTCGGCCGTCGGCACTCATGCCGCCATCCAGCAGGCTCACGATGTGCGGATGATTGAGACGGGCCAGAATGCGCCGCTCCTGCAGGAAGCGGCGCAGGATCGCGTGCGTGTCCATGCCGCGCTTGAGCAGCTTGATCGCGACCCGCTGTTCGTAGGCGCCGTCGGTGCGCTCGCCCAGATAAACCACGCCCATGCCGCCCTGACCAATCTGACTCAGCAGGCGCCAGGCGCCGACGCGCCCGTCGCCGGGTAGCGCATCGGTATCCGCGATCACCACGCCGGACAACAGGGCTCGGGCATCGCCATCGAGCATGTCGGTAGCATCATCATCCGCGGAAAGCAGTGATCGCAGCTCTTCGGCCAGTGTTGCGTCGATACGCGCGACCGCTTCGATACGCCGCGTCCGCTCGCCCGGCGCAAGTTCCACGAGTTCGTCGAACAACTCGCCTATGCGCGCCCAGCGTGCGGCCGCGTCACTCATGTCGGTGTATCGGCAAGCTCGCGCTGAAGGAACGCACGCGCGCGCCGCCAGTCGCGCTTCAACGAACGTTCGGAACGCGCGTTGACAACGGCGATCTCCGAGAGATCGAGCCCACCGTAGAAACGCAGTTCCACCAGCGACGCGAGGCCGGGATCCAGCTCGGCCAGATGCGCAAGCGCCGCGTCGAGCGCGAGCACATCCTCGTCGCGACCGTCGGC
>JBAVZT010000263.1:0-2620 GCA_049588955.1 Rhodanobacteraceae bacterium
GCGCGCTGGTCGGCCAGCCATCCATCCTGCTGGCCGACGAGCCGACCGGCAATCTCGACTCGAAAAACGGCGAAGCCGTGATGACCCTCCTCGACGAGCTGCACCGCGGCGGCGCGACGATCTGCATGGTCACCCACGATCCTCGATATGCCGAATTCGCCGACCGCAAGATCTTCATGTTCGACGGCAGCATCGTCGACGAGGCGACCATGCACCGACTGCGTCACGAGGAAGACCAGCGTCTGGTGCGTCCACCGCGCTCCAGTGCCTGAACTGCGACGTCTTCACGCCATTCATCGACTCACAGGAAATGCCATGATCGCGACGCCGCTGCGGAACCTGCGCCACGCCGTCCGCCAGCTGCCGGCACGCCGGGCTGCCCGAATTTCGCCAATGGAGCTGTTGCGCGATGAATGAGCGGACTTCCCAAGGAAGTTTTTCCCGATGAGCTTCCGACATGATCTTCATCATGCGCTGCGCACGCTGATCGCCCGCCCGGCGTTCTTCGTCACCGCGGTGCTGACGCTGACCCTGGGCATCGGCGCGGTCACGGCGATTTTCACCGTCTACGATGCGGTACTGCTGAAACCGCTGCCATTTGCGCAAGCGAACCGCATCGTCTGGGTGACGCGCGAACAACCGCCGTTTCATCACGGTACGGCATCGGTGCCGGATTTCGACGAGTGGCGCGATCGCAGCGGCGAAGCCTTCGATGCGTTCGGCGCCTGGGCACCGGAGACGATGAACCTTGTCGGCAACGGCGATGCGCAACGATTGTCCGTCTACAAGGTCACGCCCGGATTCTGGCACGTGTTCGGCCAGCCGCTTGCGCTTGGCCGCGCCTTCGGTGAAGACGAGGAGAATCACAACCGCAAAGTCGTGGTGCTCAGCGACCACCTGTGGCGTACGCGTTTCAATGCCGCGCCCGACGTGATCGGCCGCAACATTTCGCTCAACGACGAGACATACCAGGTCAGCGGCGTAGTCAGGCGTGAATTCCGTTATCCGCAGGGCGCGCAGGTATGGATACCGACCTTTGCGCCGGGCAATGCGCAGAGTCGGCGCAACATGAATTTCCTGCGTGTCGTTGCGCGTTTGCGCACCGGCGTTTCGCTGCGCCAGGCCGCCGCGGTGATGAAACCGATCACCGACTGGCAGTCGCGCAGCTTTCCCGACGACGACGCCGGCATGAGTACCCAAATAACGCCGCTGCAGGAATCGATCGGTGCACCGGTACGCCAGCCACTGCGCATGCTGCTGCTCGCGGCCGCACTGGTGTTGCTGATTGCCTGCGTGAATCTCGCCAACCTGATGCTGGCGCGAGGACAAGCACGCGCGCAGGAGATGGCGCTGCGGGCAGCGCTGGGAGGCGCGCAGAGACGCCTGATCCGGCACGTTCTTGGCGAATCGCTGGTGATTGCGCTGCTGGGCGCGGCGGCCGGACTCGTTGTAGCGGGGCCGATCGTCGGCGGCCTGCTGGCGCTCGCACCGGATCTGCTGCCCGGCTACAACGCACCCGGCATCGATCTGCGCGTGATCGCGACTACAACGGCCGTGTCACTGACCACCTTGTTGCTGTTCGGCCTGATACCGGCCTGGCGCACAGCGGCGAGCGACCCGGTTCGCGCCTTGCGCGGTGCGTCACGCAGCCAGACCGGCAGCCGCCGGCAAATGCGCGCCCGCGCGGTCCTGGTGTCTGCGGAAGTGGCACTCGCAATGACTCTGCTCGCCGGCGCCGGCCTGTTGCTCGACAGTCTCCATCGCGTCAACGAGGTCGATTCCGGCGTCGCCTCGCCACAGGTGCTGACGGCCCAGTTTTCGATCCCTACCCTGACCCTGCAGCCGGGCGAGGAGCTCGATGTCTGGGCGGCGAAGGCGATGAAACAACTGAGTCCGCGCCTGCAAGCGATCGAAACCCGCCTCGATCAGATATCCGGCGTCGATTCGGTCGCGCTCAGCCTGGGCCTGCCCGACTCCGGCATCGCCAACTGGAGCAGCAGCTTCCAGGTAGTCGGCGAACCTGTCGACCCGCGATCCTCGGTGCAATACCGCTTCGTCAGTCGCGCCTATTTCCGCACCTTCGGCATTCCGGTCAAGGCCGGCCGCGCTTTCAATGCGCTCGATGGCACGCGCGCCTTGTTTCCGACCGAGTTGCTGGCCAACCAGGCTTTCGCCGACAAGTATCTGCGCGGCAGCGATCCGCTCACGCGCGAGATCAAGACTTTCGGCGACAAGCCGATCCCCATTATCGGCGTGGTCGGCAATGTGCGTCAGTCGGGTCTGGATCGAGACGTCAATCCGGAACTCTATTTCCCGATCAGCAAGGCGCTCAAGGGCGAGCTGAGCCTCGCGCTCAAGGTCCGCGGTGATGCGATGAGCTACGCCGGCCCTCTGCGTCGTGCCATGCGCGAAGTCGCGCCCGATGCGCCGGTATACGAGTTGCGCACCATGGACGATGTCATCGGCGCGCCGCTTGCCCTGCGCCGTTTCAACATGACCCTGATGTGCGTATTCGCCGGCCTCGCCATCGCACTCGCCGCGATCGGCTTGTATGGCGTGATCGCCTACTCGGTCGGTCAGCGCCGTCGCGAGATCGGTCTGCGCCAGGCGCTCGGCGCCA
>JBAVZT010000264.1:0-2888 GCA_049588955.1 Rhodanobacteraceae bacterium
GTGTAGGCGGCGACGGAGTTGCGGAATCCCGGATGGAATTCCTCGGTTACCGCGGCGCCGCCGACGACATCGCGACGCTCGAGCACCAACACTTTCAGCCCGGCCCTGGCCAGATAGGTCGCGCAAACCAGGCCGTTGTGGCCTGCGCCGATCAGGATTGCGTCGAAGTCGCGCGCGGTCATGCGGTCATTATGCGCTGCCGATCTGCATCTCGAACTGGTGGTTCAACTTGAGCAGCAGCGGTCATAGGTGCGCCAAGCGACTGCGTCGTCGTCAAGCGTCCGCGTAGTGCGCCGCCGAGGTCGCGTCGCGATCGCGAGCGGTTGCGCCGAGATTCGCGAACCAGGTCACGAGCGCCGCCAAGACGATATTGGCCAGCAACGCGATCAACCCGATATAGACCTTGCCGAGACCGGGCAGCGGATAGACCGGCTTGACGCCTTGGGTCCAGCTCAACGTCGTGCCCAGCGTCATGCCGAGCGCCCAGCCGGCCAGCAGGCCGCCGGCGCGGAACCAGCGCGTATACAGGCCGAACACGATCGCCGGGAAAATCTGCAGCATCCAGATACCCCCCAGCAATTGCAGGTTGATCGCGAATTCGAGCGGCAGGAACACGACGAATGCGAGCGCACCGAATTTCACCAGCAGCGAGGTCACCTTGGCGACGCCGGATTCCTGCTTCGCCGACATGTTGGCGTTGATGTACGGTCGCCAGATATTGCGTGTGACCAGATTCGCCGCGCCGATCGACATGATCGCCGCCGGCACCAGCGCGCCGAGTGCGATCGCGGCGAAACAGAATCCGGCAAACCATTCCGGGAAACTCCGGAGGATCAGCGCCGGCACCACCGCGGTACCTTTTGCACCGACATGTGCGGCGATCGCCATGTAGCCCATCATCGCGATCAGGCCAAGCATGATGCTGTAGATCGGCAGCAGGATCGCGTTGCGCCGCAGCGTGCGGGGGCTGTCGGCGGCGAGCGCGCCGGTGATCGCGTGCGGATACAGAAAAAGCGCAAATGCGGAACCGAGGGCGAGAGTCGCAAACGGCATCGCCTGCCCCGCGTGCAGCAGGATTCCGCCGGTGCCGCCTTTTGCGGCGAATGCCTGTCCGGCGGCGGTGAAGATCGCGCCATAGCCGCCGAGCCGGGCCGGGATGATGATGACGGCGGCAATCACGAACACGTAGATCATCGCGTCCTTCACCAGCGCGATCATCGCGGGTGCGCGCAGGCCGCTGGTATAGGTATAGAGCGCAAGCACGACGAACGCGACGACCAGCGCGATCTCGGCGCCCTGACGCACGGCGCCGAACCCCATTGCCTCGAACACCACCTGCATGCCCACCAGTTGCAGCGCAATGTACGGCATGGTCGCGAGGATGCCGGTCACGGCAACGGCCAGCGCCAGCCAGCGGCTGTCGTAGCGGCCGTGCGCAAAGTCGGCGGCGGTCAGATAATCATGGTGCCTGCACACGTTCCACAAACGCGGCATGATCGCGTAGAAGAACGGATACGCAATGATCGTGTACGGTACCGCGAAGAAACCGTACGCGCCGACTGCAAACACCAGTGCCGGCACCGCGATCACGGTGTACGCCGTGTACAGGTCGCCGCCGAGCAGGAACCAGGTGATCACGGTGCCGAAGCGGCGCCCGCCGAGCCCCCACTCATGCAGAAGATTCAGATCCGCTTTCTTCCAGCGCGCCGCGACGAAGCCGAGCACGGTCACCAGCGCGAAGAAGACCACGAACACGCCCCACGCGGTCCAATGCACGCCACCGTTCATCGATGCCGGCCCCGGTCGACGATGAAAATCAGCGGCGGCACCAGCAACAACCAGAGCAACAGATACCAGTAGAAGAATGGAAATCCCCACAACGCCGGTTCGTCGCGGTTGTACAACGGCACAATCAGGGTAGTGACGAATGGAATCAGCAGCAGCAGCCGGCGCATGAAGGTTCCCGGGATCCGACCTCTCGCCGCTTCAGGCGGCGCCGGCGAATGTACCGGCTCGACGGCAGGCCGACAACCGTTCGGATCGGGCTCGCAGCAATTTTTCGCTGAGCATGCGAGTGCGCAAACGCGAACGTGTCAGACCACGCGCGACAGCGGCGTCGCGACGTCCTCCAACGGGCGGCGCTCGGCCGCGACACCGAGTTTCAGTTCGATCACGGCCGCAATCAGCATGAGTGCCGCCCCCAGGACATATCCCCAGGCGATCGGTTCGCGCGCGCCAGTGCCGATCAGATGCCCGAACAGCCACGGTCCAGCGATACCGCCGAGTGCGGTACCGAGCGCATAGAACAACGCGATCGCGAGTGCGCGCACTTCGAGCGGAAAACTTTCACTTATGGTCAGGTAGGCGGAACTGGCCGCCGCCGACGCGAAGAAGAACACGACCGACCAGGCGAGGGTCTGCGTGGTCGCATCGAGTACACCTGCAACGAACAGCCACGCAGTCACCAGCAGCAGCAAGCCGGACAAGGCATAGGTGCCCGCGATCATCGGCCGGCGCCCGAGCGTGTCGAACCAGCGTCCGAGCAGCAGCGGCCCGAGAAAATTGCCGGCCGCGAACGGCAGCAGATACAGGCCGATGCGATCCGAGGCGATGCCGAAGAAGCGCCCGAGCACGAGCGCATAGGTGAAGAAGATTGCGTTGTAGAAGAATGCCTGCGCCGCCATCAGCACGACACCGAGTGTGGCGCGCCGCGGGTACAGGCGAAACAGCGTGCGCGCGATATCGAACCAGCCGCTCGCATGCGAACGTACACGCAGGTGGATGCGCGGCAGGTCCGGTGACACCGGCGTCGTTCCGACTGCACCTTCGATTTCGGCGAGGATATCGGCCGCTTCGGATTCGCGGCCGTGGATGATGAGCCAGCGCGG
>JBAVZT010000265.1:0-2580 GCA_049588955.1 Rhodanobacteraceae bacterium
GCTCCGCAGTCGGTGCACACGTACGCGGTCTTTGCCCTGCCCATTGATGTCGTCCCTCGAAATTCGCGGCAGCCACGACACAGCTGCCGGATCGGTCACGCGACCGCGTTTGGCCGACGCGATGCACCTCATCGCCGGCAACAGTTGATGTGCCCGCTACCCGACCGGCGCCGAGCAGACACGATTGCGACCGGCTTGCTTGGCGCGGTAAAGCTGCTCGTCGGCGGCGCGCAGCAACTCGCCGATATTGCCCATCGCCGGCGTCAACGCGGCCACCCCGATGCTGACCGTCACCCGACTTCCTCCGACCTGCGCGTCCAGCGGCAGGGATTCAATCGTCCGGCACAACTGTTGCGCGAATTCAGCCGCCTGTTCGGTGTCGTGTTCGGGAAGCACTATCGAGAATTCCTCGCCGCCGATGCGCGCGACGATGAAATCCTCACGCGTGTCCTTGCTCAGCGCTGCTGCGACCTGCTTGAGCACGGCATCGCCCGCCAGATGTCCGAAGCGATCGTTGATCGACTTGAAATGATCCAGGTCGACGATCAGCAGCGTCAGCGATCGATGATGACTGGCGGTGCGCGCGAGTTCGCGCTCGAGGAGTTCGAGGAATTGCCGGCGATTGTAGAGGCCGGTCAACGGATCCATCGTGGCAAGCTCGTAGATCTCCTCGTGGTAGCGTGCCTCGACCGAGGAGCGCTCCATGAATTTCAGCACGTAGCTGCCGATGGCGATGTGATCGCCGTCCTTGAGCTCGGCCTCGATGATCGGCTGGTCGTTCAGCAAGGTCTTGTTGGTCGAGTCGAGGTCCTTGATGCGAAGACCCGCCGGCCCCTGCCAGATCGTCGCGTGCCGACGCGACACGCTGCGCTCGGCGATCTGGAAATCGCATTCGGGGGTGCGCCCGATCAGCAGCGGGCGCTCGCCGACATCGATACGCTGGCCAAGCCGCCGCCCCTGCAACACGACCAGGCAAGCCGGAGCCATCCCCCCGTCATAGCCGTGCGCCGGGCGCATCGTTCGACGTTGCGTCGTGGTGGAGTCGCGATTACGGGATTTCATTCAAGTTCGTGGAACGGAAGGGCGACAAGTTTACGCGAGAATGCGCGTCAGTCCTTGAAGCGTCGCAGTCGACGCCTGCGATCGGCATGAGTGGTGCACGGGCCAACATCGCTGCACCCGATGCGATCGAGGCGCTCCGCATGACCAGACAGCGCGAGTGCGGCCTCGGGTCCGGCGTTGCCAACTCCGGATCCATGACGCCTGTGCCGAATGAATCAGGGCATCGCTGGTCCCGGCGGGCTCACGCGTCGTACGCAAGATTACCCTTGACTCGACGGAGCCGAACCGTAAGGGTACCCGCGACTGGCGATTCCGGTCCGCCAGGAACCATCGGGATCAACCGTCGCTCTCAACTGCAGCCCACGCGTTGCCTGCGACCCGACACGACAGGATCAGGCGTCTGAACATGCAGCCTTCCAAATTCGAATCCGATGACGCCACCGAGTTTCAGGATCCGCCGTCGGTGGCCTCCGGCGGATCGGCGCTGGAACCGGACACGCAATTTGGCCCGTACGTCATCCGGCGGCTGCTCGGTGAAGGAGGCATGGGGCGCGTCTATCTGGCTCAACAATTGCGACCGGTGCGCCGCGAGGTCGCGCTGAAGCTGATCCGCGAACAGGTCGCCAGCCCGCTGGCACGCGCCTATTTCGATGTGGAGCGGCAGGCGCTCGCGCAGATGCAGCACCCGTCCATCGCCAAGGTGTTCGACGCCGGTACCACGCACGATGGACATCCCTATCTGGCAATGGAGGTCGTCGAGGGCCGTCCGGTCACCCACTTTTGTCGCGACGACAAGCTCTCGCGCAACCAGCGCCTCACCCTGTTTGCGCGCGTCTGCAACGGCGTTCAGCATGCCCACCAGAAGGGCATCATCCATCGCGACCTGAAGCCGGCGAATGTGCTCGTGCACGATATCGACGGCGAGCCGACCCCGAAGATCATCGATTTCGGCATAGCGATCGGCGGGGCGGCGGGTGGTACATCCGCAACGGTCGACCGCAGTGTCAGCGAGCGTGCCGGCACCGCGATCTACATGAGCCCCGAGCAAAGCGGCAGCCAGCATCGCGATCTGGATACACGCAGCGATGTCTATTCGCTCGGCGTCATGCTCTACGAAGTGCTTACCGACGCCGACGCAGCGCGGCTGACGTCGATTGCGCATCGCTCGGCGCGGGCACCACACCAGACCCTGCTCGCGGCGATAGACAGCGACGCGCAGGACGATATCGAGCCGCTGGCGCAGGCAACCCTGCTGAAGGCCGCGCGCCGGCTGCCGCGTGAACTGCGCGCGATATTGCGCAAGGCGCTGGCCGCCGACCGCAACGACCGCTACGACTCTGCGGCGGCCCTGGCCGACGATCTCGAACGATTTCGCGAACGGCGCCCAGTCAAGGCCCTGCCGCACTCGCGCGTCTATGTGGCGCGCACCTTTGTCGCACGCCACCGGCTCGGAATCACGACCGCCGCGCTTGCCGCCGGGGCGCTATTGGCAGGCACGGCACTGGCAGTGCACGGGCT
>JBAVZT010000266.1:0-1635 GCA_049588955.1 Rhodanobacteraceae bacterium
GCCTTGAGCGCATCGACATTGCCCGCCTCGGCATACGGAACGAGCCGGTGATTGCGCATCGTCTGCTGCGCCAAAGGGGTGTGGATGAACGCGAGAAAGGCGTCGACTTCGGGTGTATTCGGAGTACTTGCGTTGTCACCGAGATAGAGTGTCATGAACAACGGATAGCTCCCGTCCGCAACGTGGCCCATACTCGGCGAAATGCCTTCGATGTCGAGCATCTTCACGCGCTTGTTCGCGAACGTCGACGACATCGTCGAAAGTCCGAGTCCGGCCGGATCGATGGCGACACCTTCCTCCAGCTTTTCCGTATTCAGATACAGCCGCGGCGCGGCGACGCGCTGATCTCCGTTGTGAAACAACAGGGCGCGCAGACTGAACTCCACGCCGTCGAGCGGGGCGGCGATCGCATACAGGTTGATCGGCGTGTCGTTGCCGCCGAGTTCCCTCCAGTTGGTGATCTTGCCGAGGTACACATCGCGCAATTGCGCCAGCGTGATGTCGTGCGCCGGATTGTGCGGATGCGTGATCGCGACGATCGCATCGAGCGCGACCGGAATGAAATCGATGTTGGCTTCCTCGGCGCGCTTGGCGTAGCCATGGCGTGCACTGCCGGCCAGGTCGGCACGGCCTTGGGCGACCGCATCGAGTCCGGAAATCGTGCTGAAGGGTTGCAACGTGACGTGGCCCTTGCGTGCCTTCTCGAAAGCCTTGGCCAGATCGTCCATGAACCCGCGCGCGCTGACGATATCGCCGCGCCAGATAAGATCGGCCGCGGCGGGTTTCGCGACGACTTTTCGGGCGAGCGCTGGAATCGGATCGAAAAGCAGCGCAGCCAGCAGTGCGAAGAGCAATGTCGACAAACGGCAATGCGGCATGGTGCGGGATCCCACGACAGAAAGCCCCGCAACGATATCACGCACAGCTGGAGGCGAGATCGAGAATTCCGTTCGGCCGCGCGCCGCGGTACGTGCGCGGATTCGTTCAGTTGAGCATGAGAAAGTAGGCGTTGTCGCCGCGCACCAGCGTCAGCAGCAGTTGCGCCGGATGGGTTCCGGCAAGGCGTTCGAGATCGCGTGTGCCCCGTATACCCTGCTGGTTCACCGCAACGATGACATCGCCGATGCGAAGGCCGCTGCGGAACGCCCGGCTGCCGTCGGCAACGCGCGTTACCGTGGCGCCGCCGCCGTTGCGATGCTGACTGTCGGCGAGATCGGCGAGATCGGCCCCGGCCAGACGCGGATCGACGTTGGCGCCTTTTGCCGTGTGTATGACAGGCGCGGTGAGGGTGGTTTCGAGCGCGAGCAGCTTGCCGTTGCGCAATATGCCGAGACTCACCTGCGACCCGGTCGGCGTCAGGCCTTCGATGTTGTGCAATTGCTGTGCGCTGGCGACCGGTTTGCCATCGAGCGAAACAATCGTGTCGCCGGGCTCAAGGCCGATCTGCGCGGCCGGCGAGCCGCTGCGAACGCGGGTGATGACCGCGCCCTTGCGGTTTTTCAGCGACAGCATCTTGGCCAGCTGCGGGGTAATGTCCTGCGCATCGACGCCCAGCGCGCCGCGCCTGACTTCGCCGGTAGCGACCAGTTGGCGCATGACGTCGCTGGCCAGATCCGACGGAATCGCGAAACCGAT
>JBAVZT010000267.1:0-3094 GCA_049588955.1 Rhodanobacteraceae bacterium
GCATTCCTCCGCTGTCAGCGATGCCGGATCGCGATCCTTCGGCACGCGCGCGTTCTTTTCGCCATCGGTGACATAGGGGCCGTAACGGCCGTTCAACACCTGGATCGCGCCGTCGTCGAAGCTCGCAATCGTGCGGTTGGCCGCGACTTCGGCCTTCGCCCGGAGCAGCTCCAGCGCGCGTGCAAGTTCGATCGTGTACGGATCGTCGGTTGGCGAAAGCGATGCGTAAACCTTGCCCTGCTTGACGAATGGCCCGAACCGCCCGACGCCGACGCTGATGCTTTCACCATCCGGCGAGGCGCCGAGTTCGCGCGGCAGCTTGAACAGCACCAGCGCGTCCTCGAGCGTGATCGTATGCATGCTTTGGCCCGGCCTGAGCGACGCGAAGCGCGGCTTGTCCTCGTCGTCCTTGGTGCCGATCGCCGCATAGGGTCCATAACGTCCGAGCCGTACCGAGACCGGTTTGCCGCTGGCGGGATCGTTGCCGAGTACGCGCGCGCCGGTGGCCTCGGATTTGTCCACGGTTTCGATCTTGTCGTCGATCAGCGCCTTGAACGGTTCCCAGAAGCGCGCCAGCAGAGGCACCCACTCTTCCTCACCGCGGCTGACCGCATCAAGTTCGTCCTCGAGTTTCGCAGTGAAGTCGTAATCGACATAACGCGCGAAATGTCCGGACAGGAAGTTGGCTACCGCGCGGCCGACGTCGGTGGGCTTGAAACGGCGACTGTCGAGGATCACGTACTCGCGGTTGAGCAGCACCTGGATGATGCTCGCGTAGGTGGACGGTCGGCCTATGCCGTACTCTTCGAGCGTCTTGACCAGGGTCGCCTCGGAATAGCGCGGCGGCGGCTCGGTGAAATGCTGATCGGCGACGATGCCGCCAAGCGGCACGGCCTCGCCGGCCTGCATGGCCGGCAGCTTGCGGCCTTCATCATCGTCGTCGGCGCCCTTCTGGTCGCGACCTTCCTCGTAGACCGCGAGAAAGCCCGGATCAATCACGGTGGTGCCGCTTGCACGGAATGCCGAATCGCTACCGCAAGCCAGATCGATCGACACGGTGTTGAGCGTTGCGTGCAGCATCTGACAGGCGACTGTGCGCTTCCAGATCAACTCGTACAGGCGACGCTGGTCGTCATTGAGGTAAGCGGCAATGCGCGTCGGACGCAACTGCGCCGACGTCGGCCGGATCGCCTCGTGCGCTTCCTGCGCGTTCTTCGATTTGTTCTTGTACACGTTGATTTGTTCCGGCAATGCATGTTCGCCGAAATCCTCGCGGATGACCGCGCGCAATTCGTGGATTGCCTCGCCCGACAGCGATACCGCGTCGGTGCGCATGTAACTGATCAGGCCGACCACACCCTGATCGCCAAGCGCGATGCCCTCGTAGAGCTGTTGCGCGGTGCGCATGGTACGGCTGGTCGTGTAGCCGAGCTTGCGCGCGGCTTCCTGCTGCAGCGTCGAAGTCGTGAATGGCGGCGCCGGCCTGCGTTTGCGCTCCTTGCTTTCGACCCTGCTGACCACGAGACGACCTGCAGCCGCGCGCGTCAGGCGATCGCGTGCCGCGAACGCGTCGGCTTCGCTGGTCAGGTCGAACTGTTCGAATTTCTTGCCGTCCAGACGCAGCAGACGCGCGCGGAATGCCTGGTCCGGATGGGCCAGGGCGGCTTCCACGGTCCAGTACTCGCGGGCCTTGAACGCCTCGATTTCTTCCTCGCGCTCGACGATCATGCGCAGCGCCGGCGACTGCACGCGCCCGGCCGACAGACCGCGTTGCACCTTGCGCCACAGCACCGGCGAAAGATTGAACCCGACCAGATAGTCGAGTGCGCGCCGCGCTTGTTGTGCGTTGACGAGATCGTGCGACAAGCTGCGCGGATGGGCGACCGCTTCACGAATTGCCCGCGGCGTGATCTCGGAGAACACGACCCGATGCACGGGGCGCCCGTCGAGCAGTCCGCGCTCGCGCAATATTTCCGTCACGTGCCAGGAAATCGCCTCGCCTTCGCGATCGAGGTCGGTGGCCAGATACAACGCTTCGGCCTTGGCAGCCGCCTTGACGATCGCTTCGACGTGCTTCCGGTTGCGCTCGATCAGCTCGTAGTTCATGGCGAAATCACGGTCGGTTTGAACCGCACCCTCCTTGGGCACCAGATCGCGCACATGACCGTACGACGCCAGCACCTGAAAGTCGCTGCCGAGGTACTTGTTGATCGTCTTGGCCTTGGCGGGCGATTCGACGATGAGCAGATTCTTGGCCATGCTGCGATCCATGCCGGGTTTGTGCGCCGAGCGCGAAACAGCTGCGATCCGCGCCGGCGGCACCGGTGCGGCTCACGCCTCGGTATTAGTGAAAGCACGCCGCCGCGGCACCTGTCAAGCAACCGCGTCGTCAATAGACTCACCATCCATGCGCCTGGGCGCCTTGATTCCGCCGCTCACCGGTTCGCTGGGGGCACGGTGGGCGGCGAGAGGCCGTTCCGGTGGTGCAACCGTCGCCGCTAGCGGGAAAGCGCGCCGCGAACGGCCCGGGCGTAAATGCCACCGGATGCCGCGACGACCTCGCCTTCCAATTCCAGTACGAGCAACATGGATGAAAGCGCCGCTGCGCTCAAGCCGGTGCGCTCGACCAGCTCGTCGATACCCAGCGGGTCATGACCAAGCGCCGCCAGCAACGTGTCGTAGTCGCGATCTCGGCTCCGCGCGTGCGGCAAAATCGACGCTGGGGCCACCGCACCCTGCGGAACATCGGACACGGCCAGACGCGCGCGCAGTTGTGCGCCGAGCGCTTCGGCCAGCGGCCTGAGGTCGGTGATGATTTCCTCGGCTGTTTCGACCAGTTTTGCGCCGTTGCGGATCAACTCGTGGCAGCCGCGCGCGAGTGGATTGTGGATCGAACCGGGGACCGCGAATACCTCTCGACCTTGCTCCGCGGCATGACGCGCGGTGATCAGCGAGCCCGAGTGCAGGCTCGCCTCCACCACCAGCGTGCCGAGCGAGAGTCCGGCAATAATGCGATTGCGCCGTGGAAAATTCGATGCGCGCCCGGGCGTGCCTGGCGCAAACTCGCTGACTTGTGCGCCATCGGCCTCGATGC
>JBAVZT010000268.1:0-2446 GCA_049588955.1 Rhodanobacteraceae bacterium
CACAAATATGGCAAGCCCATCCTCGATCGCGCCGTGACCAGCAACATGCCTCTGGTCGAAGGCGTGAAACTCGCGCTCATTTCGATGGATTCGACCTTGCGCTCCAACCTCAGCGTCGGACTGCCGCTGGATCTGCTGACCTATCGCAACGACGACATCGACAGTGTGGATACCTATCGCATCACCGAGGACGACGCCTATTTCCGCATGGTCCGCGAGCGTTGGTCATCGTCTCTGCACGATGCGCAGCGCGCAATTCCGGCACCGGACTGGTTGCGTCCCAAAATGGCCGATGAAAGTTCATGAAATACTTCACGTATACTGTAAAATACTATGATGTATAACGATTTTGTATTTCAACAGTCATACGCGTCAGGAATCGAGTGCCAGGAACGCCATCAATGCCGCGACATCGTGGAGCGGCAACGAACAGCGCCGGTCGGTGCAGACAAATGCCGCCGCACGCTTGAGCGGCGGATAGGCCACATCGGGATTGGGTAGCGGACCCTCGGCACGATCCCACCAGTCGATGCGCTTGTACCACGGCGGCAACGCCTGCAGGGCGCCGAACAGCACACGCGCCTGCGGATCCTGCTTGCCGCCGATGACGGTCAGGTGCAGCGGCGGTCCGGCCAGTTCGCGATCGGCCAGCAGGATGCCCGGTTCGGTCGCGTAATGCAGCGCGGCGCCCCTGGTATCGAGCCAGCGCATCGTGTGCTTCGCCATCGCGGTCTGCCCGCCTTTTCCGCTGTAATACGCGAGCAGGTTGGTCCAGCGCGCGAGCGCGATGTTCTCCTCGATCACCGGTACGCTCTTCGCGCCGCTACTGACCGCGGTGAAATAGCCGCCATCGGCACGGCGGAAATGCGTTTCGATGAACGCGGCCGCAGCGTTCGAATGCGCCAGCCAGGTGCGATCGGCATCGGCGCGATACAGCGCAAGGAACGCGCGGCCCATGGCAAGCGTGTCACCGAGATACGGACCGGTCGCATCGTGCTCGTCGTGACGAAAACCGCCGCCATCGAGCGCACGATGCGCGAGCATCCAGTGCGCCGCGGTCTGTGCCTCATCGAGCGCGTGCGCATCGCCGGACAATTCGGCCCAGATCGCGAGCCCCTCGATGATGGTCCCGTTGTACGAGCTGTAAACATGCCGGTCGAGGCGCGGGATGCCTTGCGCGCGTCGCGCCTTGTCTCCCAGTGCAAAATATTTGTCCGAGTGCTCGCCCGGAACAAGATCGGCATCCTGACTCGCGTAGAACACGCCCTGTGGGCTGCGCAGGAAGGTGTCGAGATAGCGCAGCACCGAGCGCACGACCTGCGCATACGCCGGATCGCGATCGAACGCGGCCCAGCCGAGCGCGTAGGTGCGCAGATACCGTCCCTGCAGTGCTGCGAGCTTCTCGAAGTGCGCATGCGCCCAGTCGTTGTTGGTCGAGTACTGATAGAACCCGCCCCAGGCCGGATCGAGCAGCGCACGCGCCTTGCCGAGCGACAGCTTCGCACGTGCCGCCTGATCCGCGGCGTCGTTGCGCGCGACCACCAGCGCGTACTCGACACTGTCGTGGTCGAGAAACTTCTGCGGCAGATCCAGGCCGCCCTGCTTCGCATCGAAAGTCGATGCATAGCGCTGCTTCAACTGCATTCGCAGGCTGTCGCTCAAACTGTCCGAGGTCGACGGCGCGGTCTCCTCGTCCTCCCCTGCGTACTTGACCGGACTCGGATCGGCGACGATTGCAGCGAGCAGTTTCAGCATGCCTTGCGGTGGAATATAGCCGCGCTTCTTGACGATCTCGGTCCCGTCGGCGGCGAAGAAGATCGTCGCGGGCCAACCCCAATCGCCGTAGCGTTGCGCGAGATCGGGGCGCGCATCCTGATCGACGCGCCAGGCGACGTAGTGCCGCTCCATCGCCACGACGACTTTTGGATTCGCGTAGGTCATCTCGTCCATCACATGGCACCAGTGACACCACACGGCTTCGAGATCGAGCACGACGAACTTGTGCTCGGCACGTGCCTGCTTGAATGCGGCGTCTTCGGAACGCAACCACGGAATCGATATCGCAGGGTCGCGGTCGATGGCTTGGACATCGCACCCGCCGACGCGACCGGTCCAAACATCGTTACTGCGACCAACGGGACAGCAAGAATGCTCGAGAACATGGATACCTCCGGCAATGCCGCGAAATTACCACGGCCTCGTGAAGACGACGCGATGAAGGGCAAACCGGTCGCGCCGAGGCCGCGCCGCTCTTCTCTTCAGCGAGCGCGATGTCGGCCTTCGGTTCATCGAACAGGTAATACGATGCCCGACAGCGCCAAGGTTCGGCGCCATCCGATTGCACCCAGCGGAGCAAACACGCAACATGCGCCGGCGCTACCGAAGACTCCTGATTGCCACGGTCGCAGCCGTGATTGCGATCGTGGCGTTGGTGCCGGTCGCGGTC
>JBAVZT010000269.1:0-1634 GCA_049588955.1 Rhodanobacteraceae bacterium
CGGCGATCTCGCGGGCACGCGCACCGTTCAGTGCGAGCAGCAGGTTGGTGGTATTGGTGATCGCGATCAGCAGCAGGAAGGCGGTACCGGCCGCGAGCAGCAGCAGCGCGCTTTTTACCGGCGCGGCGATTGCGTCGCCGAGCGGCGTCACGTCGAATCCGACCGCGTCGACCGCATCGCCGTATTGACGCGTGATGCGGCCCGCGAGTGCATTTGCGGTCAGTCGCGCGCGCGCAAGGTCTCCGCCCGCGTCCAGGCGTGCGACCGCTTCGTAGTTGTGCGCACTGCGCGAGGTCCCGAGATCGTCGATCAGCGCCCGTACCGGCGACCACAGCGCGGCGCGTTGCGGGAACGCGAAGTCGGGCGGCATCACGCCGATGATGGTGTAATCGTCCCCGTTGATGGCGAGCGGCTGACCGAGCACATCGGCGCGTCCGTGCAGCAGGCCTTGCCAGAGGCCGTAGCTGATCACCGTGATCTTGTCGTGCTCGCCTGCGGCGAAGGTGCGGCCGAGCAAGGGTGCGACGGACATCACCTGGAAGAAATCGCCACCGGTCGCGGCATCCAGTGCGCGCACGGTGTTGCCCGAACTCGTGATCGGACCGTCAAACGACGTGTAGAACGCGGTCTTGTCGAACGCATCGACGCTCGCGGCGAGGTCGGTGTAGTTCGGGTAAGCCAACGCCATCGTGTGGCCATCGGCGGCGATTTCACGCAGTTGGACCAGTCGATCGGGCTTCGGGTACGGCAGGTCGCGCACCAGCACGCCATCGATCACGGCAAGGATCGCGAGCGCGGCGCCGAGTCCGATCGCAAGCGTCAGTATGGCGAGCAAAGCGGTTCCGGAGCGGGCACGCAGGCTGCGCAGGGCGAAACGTAGATCCTGGGTCATGCTCATCGGTGGGAGCTCCTCGGATGGGTGTCATTCATGGCGAAGTGCCTCCTGCGGCTCGACATGCGCAGCACGCCTAGCCGGCAGCAGTCCGGCGAGCAATGCCAGGATCAAGACGCCCGCCGCCAGCGGCGCAAGCGCCCAGGCGTCGCGCAGCGAGGTACCGTAGACGAAGGCGCCGACGACCTTGATCAGCGGCAAGGCCAGCAGCGTGCCGAGCAGAACGCCGAGCCCGGCAAGGCGCAGCGCGCGCCACAGAACGTTCGCGAGTACCTGTCGCGAGCGAGCGCCGAGCGCCAGCCGGACGCCGAATTCTCGACGGCTCCTTTCGACCAGGAAAGCCAGCGCGCCGTACAGGCCGCCGAGCGCGATCAGGACGGAACACACGGCGAACAGCAGGAACAGGAAGCTGCTCAACCTTTCGCGATCCGCACTCGCGGCCAGTCGCGTCCGCATCGGCGAAAGATCCGACCACGCCAGTTCGGGGTCGATTCGGGCCAGTACCTGGCGCATGCCGGCAGCGACGCCCGAACCCGTGACGGTGGGTCGCACCGCGACGGAGATGGCCGAATAGTCGGCATTGGTGCCCGCTGCGGTGGACATGTACCAGCTGCGCGCAGCGGGGGCGACGGGATCGCGCACGACTTCGACGACATCGCCGACCACGCCGATCACGGTAAGCCGGGCGACGACTTCCTTTTGCAGGTTCAACCGGTCCAGGTGACGGCCGATGGCTTGCTGG
>JBAVZT010000270.1:0-12255 GCA_049588955.1 Rhodanobacteraceae bacterium
AACCGGCGCCGCACGCACTTCGACACGCAAGAGCGCCGGCCGAGAGAAAACCTCCGCGGGCGCGGCTGCCGTGCGCGGGATACCGGCAAGAAAGGGATCCAAGTCCACCCCGTCTGCAAAGAAGCGCTGAGGAGCAAACCATGGGTCCACTCAAGATCGAGCCCACCCGGGCGCTGGATGAGGCACTCGCCACGCAACGCAAACTCGCCGCCGGCATCACGACGCTGCGGCAGATCGACGACGTGGATTTCGGCGCGACCGACAAGGAGGCGATCTATCGCGAGGACAAGCTCGTCCTGTATCGCTTCAAGGGCGATCGCGAACCGACCGCGAAGCGTCCGATTCTGATTTGTTACGCGCTGGTGAACAGGCCGTACATGGTCGACCTGCAATCCGACCGCTCGCTGGTACGCAACCTGCTCGCGCAAGGCGAGGATGTGTACATGATCGACTGGGGTTATCCCGACCGGGCCGATCGCTACCTCGATCTCGACGACTACATCAACGGCTACCTGCGTCGTTGCGTGGATGCGGTGGCGAGTCGTTGCGGCGTCGCTGCGATCAACCTGCTCGGCATCTGTCAGGGTGGCGCGTTTTCGTTGTGCTTCACGTCGATTTATCCTGAAAAGATCAAGAACCTCATCACCATGGTCACGCCGGTGGATTTCCATACGCCGGACAACATGCTCTCGCACTGGACGCGTGGCCTGGACGTCGACTTGTTCGTCGACACGCTCGGCAATGTGCCGGCCGATCTCATGAACTGGTGCTATCTCACATTGAAACCGGTGCGCCTGTTCCAGCAGAAATACATCGGTCTGGTCGACGTGCTCGATGACAAGACCGAACTCGAAAACTTCCTGCGCATGGAAAAATGGATCTTCGATTCACCCGATCAGGCCGGCGAGGCGTTCCGCGAATTCATCCGCGATTTCTATCAGGGCAACAAGTTGATCAAGGGCGGGCTCGAGATCGGCGACAAGCCGGTGGATCTTGCAAACATCACGATGCCGGTGCTCAACATCTTTGCCGAGCAGGATCACCTGGTGCCGCCATCGGCTTCGCGTCCGCTCAAGGATGTCGTTGGCACCAAGGACTACACGCAGCTTGCATTCCGCGGTGGCCATATCGGCATCTATGTTTCCGGTCGCGCGCAACGCGAAGTACCGCCGGCCATCCACGACTGGCTGGCCGACCGCGCCGATTGAGGTCGGCGCGGCCGAAGCAAGACGGCTCGCTGCCGCTTGTGCCGAATGTGCCGGCGATGCATGCTTGTGCGTCAACGCCGGAGCGAAGGCAGCGACCACGATGAATCGCGAGGCAGAACCGGCGCCCGCTCCAGATGAGGCGCCTGCCGAGATCAAGTCCGACTCCGCTGGAGCGAACAATGCGTCGGCTGCGACCGTGGCCGAGGCGCTGGCCAGCGTCCATACGACCAATTTTCCGGATTTGTTGCGTCAGCTTGGCGGGTGCCTCGTCGTCAGCACCTACCAGGCCGGCAAGCTCGTGATCCTGCGGCCGGATGGCGCTTCGATCAATACGCATTTCCGGACTTTCAATCGGCCGATGGGCATGGCGGCGGACGGCGAGCGGCTGGCGCTCGGGGCGCATATCGAAATTGCCGAATTCCGCAACATGCCGGCCGTTGCAAAGCGCTTGCATGACCCGCCGCGGCACGACGCGGTGTTTCTCGCGCGCCGCGGTCATATTACCGGCGCAATCGACATCCACGAGATGGCCTGGGACAGGCACGGCGACTTGTGGTTCGTGAACACGCTTTTTTCGTGCCTGTGTACGCTGGATGCGAAGTCGAGTTTCGTACCGCGGTGGCGCCCGAAGTTCGTGAGTCACTATGCGCCGGAAGATCGCTGTCATCTGAATGGACTGGCCATGCGCGATGGCAAACCGCGCTACACGACTGCGCTGGGCACCACCAATACGCCGCAAGGCTGGCGTGCGAACAAGCGCAATGGCGGGGTCCTGATCGACGTTGCCAATTACGCGACGATTGCGCAGGGTTTGTCGATGCCGCATTCGCCGCGCTGGTACGACAAGCGTTTGTGGGTGCTCGAATCGGGTCGGGGCGCGCTGGTCACGATCGATCCGAAGAGTGGAGAGAAAATCGATGTGGCGCGCGTGCCGGGCTTTTGTCGCGGTCTCGATTTCATCGGGCCGGTCGCTTTCATCGGCCTGTCGCAGTTGCGCGAGACCAACGCCTTCACCGACATTCCGATCACGGAGGAGAATGCCGATCGTCAATCCGGCGTATGGGCCGTGCATATCGGTACCGGCAATACCATCGGTCTGTTGAAGTTCACCGGTGGCGTGCAGGAGATTTTCGCGGTGCAGGCGCTCAATGGCGTGCTGTTTCCGGAAATCATCCACGAGGGCGAGCACCTTGCGACCTCGTACGCGCTCCCGGATGAAGCATTGCGCGAAGTCAAGTTCTCCAAACCGGATTCGATCACCGCAGCAGCCCCGGCCACGATGGGTTACGAGTGACGCGGGACCACATCGCGGAGGCCGCCTGATGATCCGCAAGGCAACGGGAATGCCGCTGCGCGGACGCTGTGTGCGCGAGCAGGCTTCGATGTGCAGCAAACGCACACGCTTCCCGGATCGGCGATGCGAGGGCGCGGCGCGTACCGAGCCGTAGCGGGCTCACCTCTTGCAGGGGGCTCCGGCCATGCGCTGCTAGAATGTCGCTCCCGATTTCCGATCTCGCCGTGCAGGCTTCCTCATGAATCAGGTCTTGTTCGTGTTTCAGCACGTCACGGTCACTCCGTGGAAACTGATCGGGTTTCTCGGTCTGTTCCTGTTCACGAGCCGGTGGTTTGTGCAGATGTACGCAACCCGCAAGATGAAACGCGTGCACATGCCGATCGCGTTCTGGTGGCTGTCGATCAGCGGCAGCGTGTTGCTCGTCGCTTATTTCACCTTCGGCAAGAACGATTCGGTCGGCATCCTCGCCAACCTGTTTCCGATGGTCGTTTCGATTTACAACGTGGTCGTGGACTTGCGCCATCGGCGCGGCCTGGAACCATCCGGTCCGGTCTGATCGCACCTCAGGCACGATGTAACGAATTTGCGCACCGCACAACCCTCATGGCGCGTCCGTGATGGTCGCCATTGTGAACACTACTGGCGCCCGGCGCGCTGCAATGGCAGACTTCGCGCGGCCGGGAACCGCCCGGTACTCATGGGAGGTGGGTTGTGGACAATCAGACTTCGCCGACGATCTCGCTGGGTGAGTGGATTATCACGCTGATCGTTCTTGCGATTCCGCTGGTCAACATCATCATGCTGCTGGTTTGGGGATTTTCCGCCAATGCCAATCCGACCAAGCGCAACTACTGCCGTGCCGTGCTGATCTTCATCGTGGTTGGCATCGTTTTGGCGCTCCTGTTCGGAGGGCTCGGCATGATGTCTGCGATGCACTCGATGTCCAGCGGGGCATAGACATCGCTGCCCGATTCCACCGGCGTGCGCCGACCGGTGGAATCGGTCTCCTACTCGGGATCGTAGTCGAGGTTGGAGGCGAGCCAGCGCTCGGCTTCTGCGAGCGTCCAGCCCTTGCGTCGCGCGTAGTCCTCGACCTGATCCCTGGCGAGGCGGCCAACGACGAAGTAGCGGCTGTCGGGGTGGGCGAAATACCATCCCGACACGGCCGCGGCCGGATACATCGCGTAGCCTTCGGTGAGTTCGATGCCGATATTTGCGGGGGCGTCGAGCAGTCGGAACAGCGTGGCTTTCTCGGTGTGGTCGGGACACGCGGGATACCCGGGGGCTGGCCGGATGCCACGGTAGTTCTCGGCGATCAGGGCCGCGTTGTCGAGGGTCTCGTGGGGTGCGTATCCCCAGAACTCGCGTCGCGCACGCTGGTGCGTGAATTCGGCGAGTGCTTCCGCGAGGCGATCGGCCAGCGCCTTCAGGACGATTGACGAATAATCGTCATGATCCTTCTCGAAGCGCTTGATGTGCTCTTCGATGCCGATACCGGCGGTCACGGCGAATGCACCCATCCAGTCGCGCACGCCGCTGTCGGCGGGCGCAATGAAGTCGGCCAGGCAAAGGTTGGGACGTTCGACCGGCTTGTCGGTTTGCTGGCGCAGACAGTGGAGCTTCGCCAGGATATCGCTGCGCTCGTCACCTCGATACAGCAAGATATCGTCGCCTTCCTGGGCTGCCGGCCAAAAGCCGATGACTGCACGCGCGGTCAGCCATTTCTCATCGACGATCAGCTTGAGCATCGACTGGGCATCCTCGAACAACTCGCGCGCCTGGGCGCCGACGACGTCGTCGGCGAGTATCGCGGGGTAGCGACCGGATAGTTCCCAGGCCTGGAAGAACGGCGTCCAGTCGATCAGGGGCGCCAGCGCGGCGAGATCGACGTCGTCAAACACGGTGACTCCCGGTGTACGCGGCAGCGGGACGTTGTATTCGTTCCAGTCGGGGTCGAACCTGCGATCGCGCGCGTGCTCCAGTGGTACCAGCTTCTTGCCGGCGCCGCGGGTCTTGTAACGCTCGCGTACTTCCGCGTAGTCACGACGAATCCGTTCCAGAAACGTCGCGACTTCGGCGCCGACCAGCGATTGTGCGACGCCGACCGCGCGCGATGCATCCTTGACCCACACGGTGGGCCATTGGTAATGCGGCTCGATCTTGAGTGCCGTATGTGCGCGCGACGTCGTGGCGCCACCGATCAGCAGCGGGATGCGGAAATCCTGGCGCTGCATTTCGCGTGCGACGTGGCCCATTTCCTCGAGTGAAGGCGTGATCAGGCCGGACAGACCGATCATGTCGGCGTTTTCGGCGATGGCGGTGTCGAGGATCTTCTGCGCCGGCACCATGACGCCGAGATCGATAACCTCGAAATTGTTGCAGGCCAGCACGACGCCGACGATATTCTTGCCGATATCGTGAACGTCGCCCTTGACCGTGGCCATGACGATCTTGCCGTTGTTGGTTGCGCTGTCGCCGCTGCGAATCTTTTCCGCCTCTATGTAAGGCAACAGGTGCGCGACCGCCTTTTTCATGACGCGGGCGGACTTGACCACCTGTGGAAGGAACATCTTGCCGGCGCCGAACAGATCGCCGACGATGTTCATGCCGTCCATCAGCGGGCCCTCGATGACTTCCAACGGACGCTTCGCGGCAAGCCGCGCCTCCTCGGTATCCTCGATCACGAACTTGTCGATGCCGTGCACGAGTGCGTGGCTCAGACGCCTGGCGACCGGAGCCTCGCGCCAGGCCAGATTTTCGACCGTCGCTTCCCCTTTCTTCGAGCGGTATTTTTCGGCGACTTCGAGCAGACGCTCCGTCGCATCGTCGCGGCGGTTCAGCACGACATCCTCGACCGCTTCACGCAGTTCGGGCGCCAGATCATCGTAGATCGCGAGCGCCCCGGCGTTGACGATGCCCATGTCCATGCCGGCCTTGATCGCGTGATACAGGAACACCGAGTGGATCGCTTCGCGCACGCGATTGTTGCCGCGGAACGAGAACGAGACGTTGGACACCCCCCCGCTGATGTGCACGCCGGGCAGCGCCTGCTTGATCCGGCGCGTGGCCTCGATATAGGCGACCGCGTAGTTGTTGTGTTCCTCGATGCCGGTGCCGATCGCGAAGATGTTCGGATCGAAGATGATGTCTTCAGGCGCGAGCCCGACTTCCCGCGTCAGCAACTCGTGGCAGCGCTTGCAGATTGCGACCTTGCGATCCGCGCTGTCGGCCTGGCCCTCCTCGTCGAACGCCATGACCACGACGGACGCGCCGTAGCGACGCAACTTGCGCGCCTGCGCAAGGAACGGCTGTTCGCCTTCCTTGAGCGAAATCGAGTTGACGATGGATTTGCCTTGCGCGCATTTGAGTCCGGCCTCGATCACGCGCCAGTTCGACGAGTCGATCATGAGCGGCACGCGCGCAATATCCGGCTCGCCCGCCACGAGATGCAGGAAATGACTCATGGCCTGCTCGGACTCGAGCAAGCCCTCGTCCATCTTGACGTCGATGATCTGGGCGCCGTTCTCCACCTGGTGCCGGGCGACGTCCAGCGCTTCATCGTAGCGGTCGTCCTTGATCAGCTTCTTGAATTGCGCCGAACCGGTGACGTTGGTGCGCTCGCCGACATTGACGAACAGAAGATCCGGCGCGATCACGAACGGTTCCAGGCCGGACAATCGGCACAGCGGTTCGATTCGCGGGATCTCGCGCGGAGCCAGTCCGGCGACCGCCGCGGCAATCGCGCTGATATGGTCGGGTGTCGTACCGCAACAACCACCGACGATATTGACGAGCCCGGAGCGCGCGAACTCGCCGATCGACTTTGCCATGTCCGCCGGCGTTTCGTCGTATTCCCCGAATGCGTTTGGCAGGCCCGCATTCGGATGCGTGCTGACGCGGCAGTCGGCAATACACGACAACGCATCGACATACTGGCGCAATTCATCGGCGCCAAGTGCGCAGTTGAGACCCACGGACATTGGCCGCGCATGTCGCAACGAATACCAGAACGCCTCGGTGGTCTGGCCGGACAGTGTGCGCCCGGAGCGATCGGTGATGGTGCCGGAGATCATCAGCGGCAGCCGGCCGTCGAGTTCCTCGAACACCTCGTCGATCGCATACAGCGCAGCCTTTGCATTGAGCGTGTCGAAAATCGTTTCGACCATCAGGATGTCGGCACCGCCTTCGATGAGAGCTCGCGCCGCTTCGCGATAGGCTTTGGCCAGATCATCGAAACTGGTGTTGCGAAGTTCGGGCCGGCTGACGTCCGGGCTGATCGAGGCGGTACGGCTGGTCGGGCCGAGCACGCCGATCGCGAAGCGTGGACGTTCGGGCGTCGCTGCTTCCATCTCCGCGCAACATTCGCGCGCAAGGCGCGCGCCCTCCCGGTTGAGTTCGGGTACCAGGTGCTCGAGCTTGTAGTCCGCCTGGGAAATTCTTGTCGAATTGAAGGTATTGGTTTCGATCAGGTCGGCGCCGGCTTCAAGATAGGCGCGATGGACCGCTCGGATGATGTCCGGTCGCGTGAGGCTGAGCAGATCGTTGTTGCCTTTCAGATCGTGCTCGCAACTCGGGCCGTGACCGTGGGCATGCGTGCCCTCGTGGCCACCGGCGAAACGCTCGCCGCGATAGCCGGCCTCGTCGAGTGAGTACGATTGCAGCATGGTACCCATTGCACCATCGATGACCAGAATACGGCGCGACAAGGCATCGAGCAGCTGCCCGGCTCGCTCGGGGTGAAGGTAGGGGAGGTCGCTCACGGTTCGCGCGGTTTTCTGGCCAGAAGGCTTACCACGTCGAATTGTGGCGGCTTGCGTTCGCGCGTGAGGCGCTCGCAGCTGACGACGTCGAGACCTGCCTTGCGCGCGAGTGCGCTCAGCGTGCTCGGCTTGAAACCGAGGTTGCGATGATCGAACGGCTCGACGATACGTCTGTGTGCGTGCTGTCCCAGCGTTGCGGCGAGCAAGCGCCCACCCGGGCGCAACACGCGTGCCGCTTCCGTCATCGCCTTGGCTGGTCGTTCACTGTACGTGAGCGCGTGCATCAACAGGACCAGATCGAAACGCTGGGCCGGGAATGGCAGTGCATGCATGTCGCCTTTGCGAACTTCGACGTTCGCAAGCGGCTTGAGGCGCTCGCGCGCGGCGGCGACGACGCGCTCGCTCATGTCCACGCACACGATCGATCGCGCGCGCGGCGCAAGCAGTTCGGCAAGCACGCCGTCGCCCGATGCAATGTCGAGCACATCGCCGGTTTCGAGCAATTGCACCATTGCGCGCGCCAATGCTTCCCAAGTCCGGCCCGGGGAATAATGGCGTTCCATGTCCCCGGCGACCGTGTCCGCCCAGCCTTCGGCACTCGCGCGTCCGGCCAGCACTCCCGGCAGCCGTTGTTCGTCCTCGCCGAGTATGGCGTCCTCCACACTTTCCTTGAGTGCGCGCAAAAGCGCGCCTTCACGCAGATCCGCATCGGCGTTGATTCGGTAATAGGCCGACACTCCGGAACGTCGATCGCGCACCAACCCGGCCTCCTTGAGCTTGGCCAGGTGCGTGGACACGCGTGGCTGGGCGAGCCGCAACACCGCTGACAATTCGGCGACCGTCAATTCTTCGCGCTCCAGCAGCGCCAGCAGGCGGACCCGGGTCGGGTCGGACAGCAACCGCAGCAGCGTCGAGGCGGCAATCAGGTCCACTAAATATCCCTTTATCTTGATTAAAAGATATCGAGGCTAGCTCCGGGCACCTCATCGCGTCAAGACACGGGGTCCACGCTCCAGCTGGCGGCCCTTTTTTCAGCGGCGTGCTAAACCGCTACCATGGCGGGTCCTTTCACGTATTGTCTTCGTCGCTGATACTTATCGGCGAAGCGAACCCGAGGATCGCGTATGGATTTCCGATTCAGTGACGAGCAGCTTTCAATCCAGTCGATTGCGCGCGATTTTGCAAACAAGCGCATAGCCCCGATCGCGGCCAGGTTCGATCAGTCCGGAGAGTTTCCGCTCGAGACCATCCGCGAGATGGGCCAACTCGGGCTGATGGGTATCGAAGTGCCGACCGAGTACGGCGGTGCGGGGATGGACGCAATCGCCTACGTGCTCGCCATGATCGAGATTGCCGCGGCCGATTGTGCGCATTCGACGATCATGTCCGTCAACAACACGTTGTACTGCAACGGTCTGCTCAAGTACGCCAGCGAGGCGCAGAAACAGAAGTACGTCGTGCCGATTGCGTCGGGCGCCGCGATCGGTGCGTTCGCGCTGACAGAGCCGCAATCCGGGTCCGACGCGACCGCGATGCGCTGCCGTGCCGAGCTCCAGGATGACGGCGGTTTCGTGATCAACGGCAAGAAAAGCTGGATCACCTCGGGACCGGTGGCCAGATATATCCTGCTGTTCTGCATGACCGATCCCGACCGCGGCGCCAAAGGCATCAGTGCCTTCATCGTCGATACCACGTCGGACGGCTTTCGCTGCGGCAAGACCGAACCGAAACTCGGTATTCGTGCTTCGGCGACGTGCGAGATCGAGTTCAGCGACTGCCGGGTGCCCGCGGCCGATTTGATCGGCGAGCAAGGCGAAGGATTCAAGATCGCAATGGGCGTTCTCGACGCCGGGCGCATCGGCATTGCTTCGCAAGCCGTCGGACTGTCGCGTGCCGCTTACGAGGCGGCGCTCGACTATGCGCGCGAGCGCAAGGCGTTCGGCCAGCCGATTGGCAGTTTTCAGATGATCCAGGCCAAGATCGCGGACATGAAATGCCGGCTCGACGCTTCCTTGTTGCTGACCTTGCGCGCGGCATTCGCCAAGGACGAAGCAGCGCGCAGCGGCGGACGCTTCAGCAGCGAGGCTGCAATCGCCAAGCTGACGGCGTCGGAAGCCGCCATGTGGATAACCCATCAGGCACTGCAAATTCATGGCGGCATGGGGTATTCGAAGGAAATGCCGCTCGAGCGCTATTTTCGCGACGCCAAGATCACGGAGATCTACGAAGGAACCAGCGAGATTCAGCGTCTCGTGATTGCGCGTAACGAAACAGGTTTGCGCTGAAGTCGACCTTGTGGAGTGCCGCGAACGCCGTGCTCGGCGCCGATCGATCGACGCGTGCATGGTCGGTCGCGATGGCGCGCCGGCAACATTCCGATAGGCACGTGCAGCAGGTTGCGGATTCGCAATATGCCGGATTTCGTTGCAGGCGCATGCTGGCTTCCCTCGGATTGTAGAGCTATCCTGCGGCACCTCGATGAACGCCAAACGCCGCTGGAGCTTTCATGAGTGCTCAACAGGCTGAAGTTGCCGATTCGCGCATTGATGCCGTCATCGAGCAGCTGAACGAGCGGTTGAGCGGGAAGCCTCTGGGTGAGGCGCAACTGTTCGTCAAGCAGTTCCTGCGTCGAATCCCCGAACAGGACATTGCTTCGCGATCGCCCGCAGACTGGGTCGAACTTGCGTTGGGCCTGCTCGAATTCGCGCGCGAGCGCACCGCGGATACCGCGGTCGTGCGGGTATTCAATCCGGGCGCCCGGCACGATTTCGAGTCCCCCTACAGCGTGGTCGAGGTGGTGACCGACGATATGCCGTTCCTGGTCGATTCGATCGGCATGGCGATCACCCAGTCCAGGTTGCAGGTACATACGGTGATCCATCCGAGCTATCGCGTCGTGCGCGACGGCAGCGGAAGAATGTCGGCACTGAGCGACGACACCGCCGCGAAAGGTGTCGCAGAAGCGATGATGGTTTTCGAGGTCGATCGGATTTCCGAAGCCGCCGAACTCGATCGTCTCGGTCAGCGTGTGTCGGCTGCCCTCGATGACGTGCGCTCATGCGTCGCGGACTGGAAGGCGATGCGCGTGAAAATGCGCGCGGTCGCGGACGAATTGCCGTCGCGTACACTTCCGATCGCCGCCGCCGGCGTCGCGGAAGCGCAGGAATTTCTGCGCTGGGCCGCAGACGATCATTTCACCTTTCTCGGTTACCGCGAGTACGAGGTCGCGCGACTGGAAGGCGACGAAGTCCTGCAGTCGGTGGAAGGATCGGGGCTCGGAATCCTGCGTGGCTCGGAGCGTTCGGTCGCGCCGCGCTCGCTGCGCACGCTGGCTGCCACGGAACTCCCTCAGTCGGGCGCGATCGACGCCATTATCCTGACCAAGACCAATTCGCGCGCAAGCGTGCATCGCTCCGGCTACATGGACTATATCGGCGTACTCAAGTTCGACGCGGCCGGTGTACCCATTGCCGAGCAACGCTTCCTCGGGTTGTTCACCTCGGGTGCGTACATGTGCCGTCCACAGGATGTGCCGCTGGTGCGCGAGAAGTTTGCCGCGGTGACGAGACGGGCGGGTCTGAGGCGGGATTCGCATTCGGGCAAGGCGCTGCGTCACATTCTGGAAACGTTGCCGCGCGATGAGTTGTTTCAGTGTACCGAGGACGAGCTCTACGCGAGCGCGACAGGGATCCTCGAGCTGCAGGAGCGCGCGAGAACCCGTCTGTTCATGCGTCGCGACAAGTACGGTCGCTTTTTTTCGTGCCTTGTCTATCTCCCGCGCGACCGTTTCAACACCGAGGTACGCGAGCGCATCGAGGCGATCCTCAAGCGCGCGCTGCGCGGCGAGCGGCTGGATTCGTCGATTCAGGTCGGTGAATCGATATTGGCGCGTCTGCATCTGGTGGTGCGCCCCAAGCCGGGCGATGTGCCGGCCCACAATGCCGCGGACCTGGAGGCGAAGATCATCCAGGTGGTGCGCAACTGGCACGACGAATTGCGCGAAATCCTGGTTCAACGCCATGGCGACGACAAGGGCTCGAAACTGGCCAACTGGTACGGTCGCGCGTTGCCGGTCGGCTATATCGAAGATGTCACACCGCACGTCGCGGCCAGCGACGTCGAGATCGCCGCCAGTCTGCGTGACGCATCGGACATCCGCCTCAGCCTGTATCGTTCGCGACGCAAACCGGACACGCTGCATTTCAAGGTCTTCAGGATTGGCGAGGACATCGCGCTTTCGGATGTCATACCGTTGCTCGAAAACATGGGCTTGAAGGTCCTGGCCGAGCGCCTGTATGCAATCGAATCGCAGGGCGGACGTCTTTACATCCAGGATATGGAGGTGCGCACGGCGGTACGCTGCGACTTCGAAATCGATCAGATTCGCGACACCTTCCAGACCGCCTTCGAGAAGATCTGGCGCGGCGCGGCCGAGAACGACGCGTTCAACAAACTGGTGCTGAGCGCGCGCCTGGGCTGGCGTCAGGTCGGCATGCTGCGCGCCTACTGCAAGTATCTGTTGCAAACGGGCGTGCCATTTTCGCAGAGCTACATGGAGCAGACGCTGGGTCGTTATCCGGCGATTGCAGGGTTGCTGGTGGAACTGTTCGAGGCGGCGTTCGATCCGAAGCGCGAGAGCGCGGGGAAGACGGCAACCGAAGCCGCGCGGAAGCGACTGGGCAAGGAACTCACCACGCTGGTGGCCGAGGACGTGCTCAAGCAGCAGCCGACATTCATCGACGACATCCTCACAGTGCGCGGCGAGTCCCGGCAGCGACAAATCGACGTGCTCATCAGCGCCATCAAGACTCTGCTCGATCGCGTGCAGAGTCTGGACGAAGATCGCATTTTGCGTGCCTATCTTGCCGTGATAGGTGCGACATTGCGTACCAGCTACTTCCAGTTGCGCGATGGCAATCCGAGCGAATGCGTGAGCTTCAAGTTCGATTCGAGCATGGTGCCGGATCTGCCGAAGCCGCGCCCTTATCGCGAG
>JBAVZT010000271.1:0-1833 GCA_049588955.1 Rhodanobacteraceae bacterium
GATCCGGGGCGCGTGAACGCGACGTAGAGGTTCGGCGCCGGTCCGACGGGTCTTGCTCTCACCACGGCGCGCGTTTCCGGATCAATCTGATGAATATCCAGACCAACTACGAACAGATCCCGCTCAAGCAATACGCCGAGCGCGCGTATCTGGACTATTCCATGTACGTCGTGCTCGAGCGGGCACTACCGTTCATTGGCGACGGACTCAAGCCGGTCCAGCGGCGCATCGTCTATGCGATGAGCGAACTGGGGCTCGACACGACATCGAAACCGAAAAAATCCGCGCGCACCATCGGCGACGTGATCGGCAAGTTTCATCCGCACGGCGATTCGGCGTGCTACGAGGCAATGGTGCTGATGGCGCAACCGTTCTCGTACCGCTATCCGCTGATCGATGGCCAGGGCAATTTCGGCTCGACCGACGATCCGAAATCGTTTGCGGCAATGCGTTACACCGAGTCCCGCCTCGCCCCGATGGCGGAACTGCTGCTGATCGAACTCGGTCACGGCACGGTCGATTTTCGCAGCAACTTCGACGGCACGCTGAAAGAACCATCCTGGTTGCCGGCACGTGTCCCGCATGTGCTGCTCAACGGCGCGACCGGCATTGCGGTCGGAATGGCCACGGATATCCCGCCGCATAACCTGTGCGAGATCGTGAGTGCCTGCGTTCGCCTGCTCGATGAACCATCGGTGAGCATCGCCGCGCTCTGCGAGCACGTGCGCGGCCCCGATTTCCCGACCGCTGCGGAGATCATCACGCCGGGCCATGAACTGGCTGCCCTGTATGCGACCGGCACCGGCTCGGTGCGCTGTCGTGCGGTATACACCAGGGAGGATGGCAACGTCGTCGTCAGCGCGCTGCCCTACCAGGTCTCGCCCTCGAAGATACTCGAGCAGATCGCCGCCCAGATGCGCGCGAAGAAACTGCCGATGCTCGAGGATCTGCGGGACGAATCCGATCACGAAAATCCGGTGCGCCTGGTCCTGATGCCGCGCTCCAGCCGGGTGGATTGCGACGAGATGATGCAGCACCTTTTCGCGACCACCGATCTGGAAAAGAGTTACCGGGTCAATCTGAACATGATCGGTCTGGACGGCCGGCCGCAGGTCAAGAATCTCAAGCAGATCCTGACCGAATGGCTGCGCTTTCGCGCGGACACGGTCACGCGACGATTGCAGCATCGTCTGGCCCGGGTCGAGCAGCGCCTGCACCTGCTCGAAGGCCTGCGCATCGCCTATCTCAATCTCGACGAGGTGATCCGCATTGTACGCACCGAGGACCAGCCGAAAGCGATTCTGATGAAGCGCTTTGCGCTCAGCGAAGTGCAGGCCGATTACGTCCTCGATACGAAATTGCGCCAACTGGCGCGAATCGAGGAAGTCAAACTCGATGCCGAACGTGATTCGCTCGAGGAGGAACGCGCGCGCATCAAGGTGGTGCTGAATTCCAAGGCGCGCCTCAAGACCCTGATCAAGGACGAACTCAAACAGGATATGAAGAAATACGGCGACGCGCGGCGCTCGCCGCTGGTCGAACGATCGGCCGCGCAGGCCCTGAGCGAGACTGCCTTGGTACCGAGCGAACCCGTGACCGCAGTCTTGTCGGAGAAAGGTTGGATACGGGCGGCCAAGGGCCATGACGTCGATGCCGCAACGCTCGGTTATCGCGAAGGCGACGCGTTGCTGGCCTCCGCGCGTGGGCGTACCACGCAACAGGTCGCGTTCATCGATTCGACCGGGCGCAGTTATTCGGCATTTGCCCATTCTCTGCCATCCGCGAGGGGCAATGGCGAGCCGCTGACCGGTCGCTTCTCGCTCGCACCCACTG
>JBAVZT010000272.1:0-13154 GCA_049588955.1 Rhodanobacteraceae bacterium
GGTCCGGCCAGAACCGATCGAGAACCGCGTCATCTCGGCGGGGCATTTCCACGGCATGCCGCTGGCGCTGGTCATGAGCTATGTGAAGGCCGCGATTCCGGTGCTCGCATCGATTTCCGAGCGGCGCATCAACAAGCTGGTCGATGCGGCCACGAACGACGGCTTGCCGGCGTTCCTGAGCGGCAACGAGGACGCCACCGATTCCGGTTTCATGATCGTGCAATACACGGCGGCCGCGCTGGTCAACGATCTCGCGACGCGCGCACACCCGGCCAGTGTGTACTCGATTCCGACCAGCGCGAATGCCGAGGACCACGTGTCGATGGGCGCAAACGAAGCGCGCCACGTACTCGAAATGAGCGAAGATCTCGGCCACGTCCTCGCGCTCGAGTTGTACACCGCGGCGCAGGCGCTCGACTATCGACAGGACATGCTCAACGCCGCGCGCCGGCTCGCATCACGCGGTGACTGGCATGCCGTAGCCGACAAGATTTCCGGCGCTCCGCCGATCGACAGCGTGCATCATGCAACGTTTGTTGCGGAGGTGGAGGCGCTCATGAAGGCGCTCGCCGAGGCGGACGATTTCCGTGCGGGGAATGCGGTCACGCGCGCGCATGCGAAGATTCGCGAGCACATCGCCTTCCTGCCGCGCGATCGTGCGATGGACGGCGACGTGCGTCGTATCTGCGATCTCGTCGCCAGCGGTGCTCTGCTCGAATTTGCCGATCCTCAGCGCAAGACTTGAATATTGACGCCGAGCGCCAAATCCGCCCACGCGGGATCGGCAGTCAGTACCGGCAGTCCTGCTCTTCGACTGCCCGATCTGTTGGTCAGGTCACCGGAGGAACCGTTGCCTGCATGGATGGCCGCTGTGCGGCCCAGCGCTGCCATTCGGCGAGCTTCGGCGCGTTCTTGCGCCAATCCAGGCCGGACAGGCGGAAATCGAGATAGGCGAGCGCGCAGGCGACACCGATTGCGTCAAGACAAAACCCTGCGGTGTCGCGATCGAAGCGTTGCTCGATCGCTTGTACCACGCGGGTAATGCCGGCGACGCGGCGGTCGATCATGCCGCGGCCTTGCTGGGCATCGGGCTTGCGCCGTTCCAGCACGATGTAAACCGTGTACTCGATCATTCCCTGCGCCAGCGCGGCGATTGCTTGCGCGCGCGTAAGGGCATCGGCGCCGGCGGGCCACAGCGCAGGTTCCGGATGGGTGCGATCGAGCCACGCAAGAATCGTGTCGCTGTTGGTCAACGCAAGGCCGTCGTCGAGCACCAGCGTCGGTACCTGCAGCAACGGGTTGACCGCGGCCAGACTCTCCGCGTCCGCCCACGGATCGACGATCCTCAACTCGACGCGTTCGATCAGCCCTTTCTCGATCAGCGCGACACGGACCTTGCGTGCGAACGGCGAGGTCAGGCTCAGATAGAGTTGCATCGAACCCTCTGCGGCGTTGCCGCTCATGGTGCGGGATCGAATCCGCTCACGAAGATGGTGTCGTTGTCGACCTGATGACAGGCTTCTCCGCCGTATTCGAGGCGGATATTGTCGAGCGACCAGCCGCTTGCCTCGACGAATACATCGGATGTGAGACGGAAGCGGACCGCGACACGGCTCTGGCCGTCCAGTTGCGGCAGCGCGATATGCTGGGTCTGCCATGCGGCCCGTCCGGAGCAGGAGTAGACCTCGTTCCAGCTTGCGCCGCCGTCGGTCGACACGTCCACGTGGCCGAAGTCGTAACCGGATTCGGTATCGCAATAATCATCGAAGCGCAAACTCGAATCGGTGTTCCGGGTGAAGTCGTAAGTCTGCGAGGTCAGTGATACCTGATTGCCCGAGATATTGTCGGCATAGTCGCCATTCGGGCTGTCGGTCCAGACGTTGCTGGAATGCCCGGCGAAGCCCGGAATGATTCCCCAGGGCCCGCGTACGGTCCAGTAGCCGTGATCGCTCTCGGCATCGTCGTCGATCGCGGTGCAAACCGCATCCAGCGCGATATTGCGCGTCAGTGTCTGGCCGCCGGTTACAGTCAGGTTGCTCATGTGTGCGGGGACATAGCCGTCGGCGCTGACGGTCAGGTCGAACGTGCCGCTGCGCAGGTTTTCGTCGTAGATGCCGGTGTCGGCCGCGCTGGTCGTCGTGTGATGGGTGCCGTCGTCTTCGCGCAGAAAGTCGAGATCGGCCGTCAGCGCTGCTCCACTCGCGGAGTCGCTCACGATGCCGGTGACATCGCCGATTTCGTCGGGTTGGGCAACCTCGATGAAAGCCGCATCGGGTGTGCCGTCCTGGCCGTTCACGCTGGTTCCCTGCACGTATACCAGATGACGGCCGCTGGCGAGGCCCGTCGTATCGAGCATCACGGCGGCGTCCTCGATCGGCGAATCGAATGCGCCATCGGCGGCGTTCATCGCCTGTGCGACGGCGCCGTCGTCCCACGGCAGGCTGTCGATGGTGGCCGCGGCGCTCTCGATATCGCTCACCGGCTCGCTGCCGTTGGACTGGTTGAAACGGCCGCTGTCCAGATGCGCTGTCAGCATGACCGGATCGCCCGCGACGACCAGATCCGGTTCGGCGGTCACGCTCAGTGTGTCGGGGCCGGCCGGCAATTCATAAGGGGCATGCAGCGTACGCGCGGCATAGCGCAGGGCATCGATATTGCGCGGCACCGTATCGCTCTCGAAGGTGCCGCAGTCCTCGAAAAAATCCGAACCGTTGGTCTCTATCGTGAACGCGGGTACGCCGAGCAGGCCGTAGAAGTTGTCGTCGGTGGTGCCGTCGGTCGGGTAGAGCGAATCGGATTGTTCCGGCCGGTAACCGTTGAAATAGGCAAGCCGTCGCCCGAGCGTCCGCAGAGGTACCTGATTTGGGGCGGCACCGGACGTGTCGCCCCACGGCCACAGCACCAATGCCGCGTTGCTGTGGATATCGACGAAGAAGCCGCTGGTATCCGATGGCGCGGCGTCGCCGTCGTCGTGGCCGCTCGCAGGCTCGGGGGAGCCGGTGCGGCGATCGGCGAAGATGCCACCGCTGCAGTTGCCGTCGCTGTCGCAGGTGCCCTGCACGTAGTCCGTCAGATTCTGCGTTTCCGGTTCCGAGGTCGAGATCGGCCCGCGAAATGTCTGGTCGCAGGAAAATCCGCTGGAGCCAAGACCGTTGGTGATGTTCCAGTGAAACGGAAAATTGCGGTTGAGATCGATGCCGGGCTGGGAGAACTCGTTCTCGTCACCGCACGGTCCGTCGATGATATCGAGATTCTTGCGCTGATAGATTTGCATCTCTGCGAGCTTGCGCCCGTCCGGGTTGGCTTGCAGCACGAGTCGGAAATCATTGTGATCGATGAGCCAGGTCGCCTCGGGATCGGAACCATAATGGTTCACCAGCCATTCGGCGAAGCGCGTATCGAGCTCCGCCGGCGAATATTCACGCGCGTGGATCGAGCTGAACACGACCATCTTCGGTCGATCCGGGTCGGCATCGATCGTGTTGAAATTGGTGATGCGCAAGGCACGCATTTCATAGCCGTCGTCCGGATTCTGCGTGCGCTTCCAAGTCGGACCGATCTCGTCGATGGCAACGATATCCGGATGCGCGGCGACCAGATCGTCCATGGTCTGGTAGGTTTCCTCGACGGTGCGGAAGCACTGGAATCCCGGAATGCTGTCGATGCCGTGCCCGGCCTCGCGTGCCGCCATCGCCGCGGCATCGAAAGCCTGCAGCCTGGCGCTGGCGGCCTGGTCGATTTCCACCGTGAGCCCGGCGTTCTCGAGAGCGTCGATACCCTGTTCGTTGGTGGCCACGCGCAGCACATGACGTTTGTCGTCGACGATGACGTGCTGAAAGCGCGACGCGGCGCTGATCAGCGCCGCGCGATCGTTGTAATGCGCCTCGACCACCCACTCGGTTGCCGCGGCGGCGTGCGCGGCCGCCAGCGAAATCGCACACCCCAACACAAACCTGCGCATCGATCGAATCCCGTGCAATGCAAAACAAGTGATCTTACTCGCCGACGGCCCACGGGAAAAGCGCACATGCGTTCGCGGAGGAGATTTCAGTTGCGAGCGGCCGAGTCGCCGGCAACGGGATCGGATGCTTTGTGCCCAATCGGCGTGAAACGCACCGCCGGACCCGGTTTCAGTTGCGAACGCCATCGCGCGAGCTGCGCATCGATCGCAGATGCACTCGCGATCTGCGGTTCGGACGGCTCGTCGTGCGCAGCCGTCTCCCACTCAGCGATCGAGCGTTTCGCGATGTCGAAAGCGCCGCGCCACGACGTCGTGCGATTCAGCGCCTGCACCAGAAACGCCTTGCCGAACCAGGTGATGTCCGAATCGTTGCCACACCCGAACGAAGTCCGATCCGTGCGTGCCGAGGTGATGATCATCGTGGAATCGCTGCGCAGCGCATCGATGAACCCGCCCGAATAGCAGGCGTTGACGACGACGATTTTCCAGTGGACCGGCGGATCGGTATGCAGCGCATCGGCAAGATCGGCGGGGGTGATCTGATCGAGCGGCAGCGGATCGAGATCGACCAGCAATTCGTGGTCCTCCGATCCATGCGAGGTCAGGTACAGCAACAGCACGTCTTCGTTCGGGTCCATCTTCGCGGCGAGCGCGTCGAGCACCCGGATCAGGTTGGTCAGCGTCGCCAGCGGACGCGCCGCGACCGTGGCCGGATTGTTTTCGAGCACGACGACGTGACCTGTCGCATCGAAGCGGCGCTTGAACAACTGCTGCGTGTATTCAGCCTCGTTGCGAAACACGTTCTGGCTGCCATCGCCGGCGAACGCGACGACGTAGAGGTCCACTTTTCCCGGTGTCTGCGGCGTGACCTTCTCGAGAGCCGCGTCGACCAGCTGCGGTTGATCGTACATGGCGACTTCGGCATCGAAATCCGGCAGCGCGTACGCGTCGTCGCCGGCGTCCCGTGCGCCGATGGCTCCGGGCGCCGTCGCCGCCTGCGGCGTGCCTTTGTGGGCAGCATATTGCGGTCGCCAGGCCAGTCCGACGGTGACGCCGACGACGGCAGCCGCCAGGATTGCTGCGACGTTCCGGCTCTGCATCGACTTACAGCGCGATCGCGTCGAAGTCGACGACGCACGGGTGCGGCGTATCCGGGCAGCGCGACGGCGCGCGCGCGAGGAGCGTCGTTCCGAACCCGGCGGCAGCGGCGGCATCGAGTTCTTCGATCACGTCGGACAGGAACAGGATTTGCGCCGGAGCCACACCGATTGTCCCGCTGATGCGGCGGTACGAATTCACCTCACGTTTGGGCCCGATTTCGGTATCGAAATATCCGGAGATCAGCGGGCGCAGATCACCGGCATCGCTGTAGCCGAAAAACAGCTTCTGCGCGGGGACCGATCCGGAAGAATAGACATACAGCTTCTTGCCGGACGCGTGCCACGCGCGCAGGCAGCGGGCGGCATCTTCGTAGAAATGCGCGCGAAACTCGCCGGCAAGATAGCCTTCCTCCCAGATCATGCCTTCGATCGCCTTCAACGCGGTGGACTTGCGATCGGCATCGATCCAGCCGATCAGGAGGTCGATGATTTCCTGGCGTGTTGCCGAGATCAGCTCGGCTTCCTTGCCGGCCTCGTGCAGCCAGTGCTGCACGTCGGCATCGTCGGAACGGGTTTCGACAAAGGCCGGCAGGTGTTTGCGCGCGTAGGGAAACAATACGTCCTTGACGAAGCTGATCGAGCTGGTGGTTCCTTCGATATCGGTAAGGATGGTGCCGATCACGGGGCAGGATTCATCTTGCGTAGGGTTGTTTCGAGCTTATCGCATAACGATGATTGGTGGCGCGCGCAGCGGCATCGGCAACCCCTGTATTACAGGGGTGTG
The DNA here is from genome assembly GCA_049588955.1 of Rhodanobacteraceae bacterium. Lineage (GTDB taxonomy): Bacteria > Pseudomonadota > Gammaproteobacteria > Xanthomonadales > Rhodanobacteraceae > Dokdonella_A. The sequence goes on from JBAVZT010000272.1 coordinate 5,846, forward strand.
CGCACTTTTTCACTGCCGTGCGCCAGACCCGGAACAATGACAGCACGGCTCGTCAGAGGGCGCACCGCGGGTCATGTTCGCGCTCCAGATTATCGCGATCCCATCTCGCCAGTCCGGCCGCCGCCTCGTAGGTGCTCTGCAGAAACTCAGTGAGCACCGCATCGGGGCAATCGGCGCTGCGGACGTGTTCGTAGGCCAGTACGAACTCCCCGAGCGGTTCGCTGTATACCGCCCCCGGCGGACTTACGACAGCCTCGCCGAAGCCTGCCGGCGCGGGGTAGGCATAGCTGTAATACAGCGGAAACGGAGTCGGCCCGCCGCCCGGCCAGAATCCACAACTGCTGACTTCGTGGGAATAGGCCTCGCGTGCGACCCAGTCCGGCAGATTCGGTACACCGCCGGGGTGTTCTGGCGCCGGACGCCCGGAAAAGCGCGTCACCGCCAGATCGAAACTTCCCCAGAAAAAATGCACCGGGCTGCACTTGCCGATGTAGCGTGCGCGGAATTGCTGCATCACCCGATTCGATTGCAGCAGGATTCGCCAGAAACGGTTCGCGTATTCCGCATCGTAGTCGGCGTGCGTGGTATCCGTGGCGAACGGAATCGCATTTTCGACCTCGTTCGGCGACGCGTGGATCGAGCAGTCAAGATCAAGTTCGCCGAGCGCAACAAATACGCCGCGGTAGAAATCAGCAACGCTTTGTCGACGCAGGGACAACGTGCGCGATTCGCCATCGCTGGTCCGCAGCGCGAGCACGTGATCGATGAAGTCGAACGCGATCTCGAAGCTGCGGCAACCATAAGGGATGGCCGTTGTCGTCAATCCACGTGCCGACACATACAGCGGAACATGCCAGGAGTGGTTGATCCACGGCATCTGCGAAAGCCGGATCTTGCCCACGATCTGCGTCCACAGATGGAGCGTTTCGCACGTGGATTTCCACGCCTCCAGGGGAAGTTCCGGCCAATTCGTGTCGTCTGCGGACATGATGTCGCCCTGATCGGGCGATCATCATAAGGCTTCGAACGGGCCGTGCGTCAGGTCTCGAAAACGGCGCGCGTCAGTGGTGATGCGTGCCGTGATCGCCGTGCGAGCCGTGATGCGCGCCGCCGGTGTGGCCTATCGGTGCCGGGCGACTTTCCGCGCCGTGCGAGCCGCCATGGCCATGGTGTTCGCCATGACCATGGTCGCCGTGTCCGTGATAGCCACCATGACCGTGGTCATTGCCATGGTAGCCGCCGCGGCCATGCCAGTGGCGGTGACCGTAATCGTTGTAGTAGAGCCCGAACCCCAAACCGTAGTCGCAACAATACGGGCCGCCATAGTAGTAAGGCGAGTAGTAAGGCGCGTAATAGCCCGGCGCGCCGTAGTAGTAGTCGCCGCCGCCGGTGGCGTAGCCATCGGAGTAGTAGCCATCGCCACGCACGTAGGTGTCCGGGTAATACAGACATCCGGCCAGCGAGCCCAGCAGGGCTGCGCCGAGCAGCATTCGGAACATTCGTTTCATCATGGCGTTTCTCCGCCAGCCGTACGTGTGCATACTGTAGTGCAACTTGCTTGAACCGGCGCTAAGGGCTTGTCAAGGCATGCAAAGTATTGCATGCAGGTCGCACGATCGCGGCCGCTGCAGGTGCGTCGGGTCTTCTGGCGACCTCGGGCATTGCGGTCGCCGCCTGTCATCGGGCGCAGTTGTGATTATTTCCCCCGAGCCGGCGAATCATGACGTGAACGATTGGGGCTTCGACCGGCATGACCGACAGGCGACATCAACAACGCTTCGAAGCGCTCCTCGGCGAGCACCGCAGGATCGTGTTCAAGGTGGCCGCGATCTACGCCGGCAGCGTCGAGGACCGCAACGACCTTGCGCAGGAAATCTGCACGCAGTTGTGGCGCTCGTTCGCGCACTACGACGAGGCGCGCGGGCGGTTCTCCACCTGGATGTACCGCATCGCGCTGAATGTGGCGATCTCGCACGCGCGCAGCGAGCCCTCGGCGCAAGCGCTGCGGCTCGAACCGCTGCAGACGCATCATCTGGAAACCATCGGCGATGACGATCTCAGCGAGCAGACAAGCGAGCGTCTCGAAGCGCTGTACGCGCTGATAGACGGCCTCGACGCGCTCAACCGCGCCCTGATTCTTCTCTACCTCGAAGACCGGAGCTACGCCGAGATCGCCGACATTCTCGGCGTCAGCGAAACCAACGTCGCGACCAAGATCTCGCGCATCAAACACAAACTGCGCGGCCAGGCGACGGCTGCGCAAACCATCGGAGCCTGAACATGGAACTCGACGAAATGAAACTGGCCTGGCAGACGCTCGATCGTCAACTCGAACGGCAGCACGCCCTGAACCTGCAACTGTTCCGCGACGGCCGCCTGGACAAGCTGCGCCGCGGACTGCGCCCACTGGTCTGGGGGCAGGCGGTCCAGATGCTGATCGGTGTTGGCGGCATGCTCCTGTTCGCGCCGTTCTGGATCGCCCACCGGCACGAGCCCGCCATGCTCATTGCCGGCCTCATCATGCATCTCTACTGCCTCGGGCTGGTGGTATTCGGCGGCGTGATGCAAGGGCAGGTTGCGGGGATCGACTATTCCGCGCCGGTGGTGGCCATCCAGCGGCGACTGCTGCGGCTTCGCAGGACCTATGCGGTCTATGGCGCGCTCATTGTCGGTCTGCCGTGGTGGTTCCTGTACATCCCGCTGGTGATGGTGCTGGCCAAAGCCGGCAGCGGCGTCAATCTGCTCGACAGCGCGCCCTCATTCGTCTACATCGGCCTCGCGATCGGTATTGCCGGTTCGCTCGCGACCTGGTGGTTCCATCGCTGGTCGCATCGTCCCGAGCGGGCGGACTTCGGACGCAAGGTCGACGACAGCGCGGCCGGCGGCAGCATCCGGCGCGCGCAGGCCACTCTCGATGAGATCGCGCGTTTCGAGCGGGAGTGAGTAGTTGATGGATTGCGGACCGGCAAACGTCGCCGGTTCGCGGCAGTATCGTTGCGCGCGTGGGCCGTTTCGCCCGGGTTATCGTGTCTCCGCCTTGTCGAGCACCACCAGGGCAATCCCGCCAAGAATGCCGATCGAGGCGAACAGCAGACGTAGCGTCAGGTGTTCGCCGAGCAGAACGACGCCACCCGCGGCTGCGATGATCGGCACACTCAATTGCACGGTGGCGGCATGGGTCGCCCGCAACCCCTTCAACGCGCCGTACCAGACGGCATAGCCGATGCCGGAAGCCAATGCCCCCGACGCGATCGCATAGCCGACACCGCGAACGTCCGGGCTGGCCCACGGCGCCGCAACCATGCCGAGCACCATGGCAAAGGGCACGGCCTTCAGGAAATTTTCCGCCGTCGTGCGCGTGGGTTCGCCCGCGCCTCTGCCGCGAATGGAATAGACGCCCCAGGCAAGACCGGCAAGTAGCATCAATGCGCAGCCGGGAAGCGGCGGCGCCGACAGGCCCGGCAGCAACAGGCCGACAAGACCTCCGAGCGCCAAGACCAGGCCGGCGATCTGGCGCATGCCCAGACGTTCGCCGGACCACAGCCCGTAACCGACCATGCTTCCCTGTACGGCGCCGAACAGCAGCAATGCGCCGATTCCCGCCGGCAGCTTGACATAGGCAAACGAGAAGCCGGTCGCGTACGCAAACAGGGCGGCCGCGGAAAGCCAGCTGCCGTTGCCGCGCGGGGAAGCATGGCGCAAGCGCACGATCAGCCAGAGCACCAACGCACCGGAAACGATTCGAACAAGGGTAAACGTTGCCGGATCGATGCGCGTATCCCGCAACGCCGCCCGGCACAGCAACGAATTCCCCGCGAAGGCGATCATCGCGAGCGCAGTGAGGATCGATACCCGCGTGCGCGACATGGCGTACCCCGAGATCATGTTCTTGGCAGCAGACCAGGGCTTCCCGCGGTCAGGAAACATGGCGATGCCTGCGATGTCGGGAGACGAACTATCACTGACGAATCGGGGAATGACAATGACTGCAAAACCGCCGGGTCCGCCGAGGTTGATCCCACACTAGGGTCCCGTGGATCGCGCCACTGGTGTGCATTTGCTGTCTATCATATAGTAAGGATTCCTTACCAGCATTCAAAATCATGCTTGCCAAGCTCACCAGCAAGAACCAGCTCACGTTGCCCAAGGCCGCGGTCGATGCGGCGGGCAACGCCGAGTATTTCGATGTTGAAGTCATTGCCGGACAACTGGTCCTGACGCCGGTTCGCATCCAGCGTGCCGATGCAGTGCGGGCGAAGCTGGCTATGCTCGGATTCGACGATAACGATCTGGCCGCAGCCGTCGCATGGGCGCGCAAGGCCGGCGCCTCAAGCGAACCGGCACGTATCAATGAATCACGCGGCACCTACGCAGCAGGAAAGGCGCGCACCAAGAAATCGGGCAAACGCACGGCACGATGAGCGACCGCAAGCGTGTCGTGCCGCGCTGGGTGCTCAATACCAACGTCGTGCTTTCAGCCCTGGTGCGTCCCGGCGGCGTCAGCGGCCGCCTGCGCCTGGCGTGGCAAGCCGGGTTGTTCGTGCCGCTGGTCGATGCCGTGACCGCGGCGGAACTGATCCGCGTGTTGGCCTATCCGAAGTTCCACCTGGCGACCCACGAGCAACGCGAGCTGCTGTCCGACTATCTGCCCTGGGCGGAAATCGTTCGCGTGCCCGAGCCACCGCCAAGAACACCACACTGCCGGGATCCGCACGACGTTCCGTTCCTGCAACTCGCGCTCGCGGCGAAGGCCGACGCGCTGATCACGGGCGATTCCGACCTGTTGACGCTGGCGCCGTTGCGGCGCGTCAAGATCATCACGCCTGCGCGCGCCATCGATCATCTGTCGGCGTCAGTCATTCGATAGCGTTCGCTTGCAGTTCATGGGGCCGTTGCTCACCGCAACAACAAAGCTGCGTGGGCCGCGGAATTGAGGCCACCCATGCTCTGTGGGTAGCTCGACGGAACTTCCCACACTTCCGCTTGACCGTTTGACGTATTACGCAATACGTAATACGATTACCCATGATTCGAAGCTTCCGCTGCAAGGATACGCAAGCGTTGTTCGAAGGCGGCAATCCCCGGAGCTTTCATGCCATCAAGGACATAGCCATCCGCAAGCTATCCCAGCTGGACGCCGCCCACACGCTGGAATTCCTGCGCTCGCCGCCCGGCAATCAGTTGGAAGCATTGAAACACGATCGTTTGGGACAGCACAGCATTCGCATCAACCGCCAATGGCGCCTGTGCTTTGTCTGGGCCACAGCGGGCCCCGAACACGTGGAAATCGTCGACTATCACTGAGAATCGCCATGAAACCGCCCGTCAACCGCATGCGCCCCGTCCATCCCGGCGAAATCCTGCGCAAGGATTACCTGGAGCCGCTGGACATGAGCGCTCATGCGCTGTCCGTCGCATTGAACGTGCCGGCTACGCGCATCCACGAGATCGTCAACGAACGGCGTGGTATCAGCGCCGACACCGCCGAGCGCCTGGCGCGTTATTTCGGCGGCGATGCGGTGTCGTGGTTGAACCTGCAGGCTACTTACGATCTCAAGACCTTGCCGACCCGCGCCGAAATAATACGGCGAATCGAGCCACGCGCGGCCTGAAGGTTATAGTGAATCCGCCCTTGGCCCCGTTTGGCCGGATTCGTTGCCCGTTGCATGGAAAACGCGAACGCACAGGGCCAAACCGTTATCAACCTCCAGTTCTAGTGCGCCAAAACTGGCCGCAATCACGTACCATTGAACACGGGCCGAGTGGCTGCGGTATTCGTACGCAGATCGCCCTCATGCAGCCATGCGGTGCTCGTAGTATGGCCGGTCCCTGTCGTCGAGGATGGCGTAGAGTGCGCCCAAGTCCTGCGCGTCGGGGTTGAGCCACGCGTCCACATGCTCGGGTTTGATCGGGACGATGCAGCGATCGTGTCCCGCCGCGGCGATTTCTGCGGGCGGGTCGTCGGTGACGGCCGCGAACGAGTAAAGATCCTCGCCGGCGTCCTGCCAGTGCGACCAGATGCAGGCGACCAGCATGTCGTGCTGCGGCCGCGGTCGAAACTCGAGGACGACGTTCTCGTCCTTCTCGCCGGCGGCGAGTTCGCGGTGTTCCATCGCGTGGCGACTCACATTCTCGAAGAATGCGTTGACCACCATGATGGCGTGCGTGTGCCCGAACTGCTTCTTCCAGAATCCTTCGAGATTGTCGCGCCGGGCGTTGTAGGTGCCGGGGAACTTCCGGTCGCAGGACGCCGGCTTGCCCGCGGACCGGCACTGATAGCGCATCGGCATGACGACGCGCCGGCCCTCGCGCACGAGCATGACGGGTGCGTACCACCCGGGAAAGATGCGTGCGTCCTCATCGAGCGGCTCGGAGCGTCTGAGGGCGGCAAGCTTGCCGAGGATCCAGGCCACCTTGGCGGATGCGATGCGGCGGCTCTCGGCCGCTGCCTTGGTGGGCTTGGTGGAGAGCACACGCTCGGCATCGGCCAACCGCTTCCGCTGCCTGAACAGATCCTGCTCCAGCCGCGATGCTTCCTGCGCATCCCACGCATCGATGAGCGCCTTGATGGCCTGCTCGTCCTTGTTGGCGGGGTTGGCGAACGCCGCGTCCATCGCCTTTGGAATCTTGATCCTGGCCCCCTGACTTCGATCCCAGTAGAGGCGATGGAACTCCCGAAGGTCGATGTCTGCGCCCCACAGCCGGACGTATTTCCTGTAGTCCGCCTGGATTTGCGCGGAGTAACACATCCCGGAACCTCGACACCGCAGAACGATGGCTTTTATCGTAGCAGTCGACCGTTGCCTGCTCTTTACCCTACAACCTTGTCGGTGCGGTGATGTTTGCCGAGGCTACCCGCATAGCGAGACATAGCCTCGGGCATGATGGTTTCTCCAGGCGGCGCACGGTCGACGCCGAACACCACCTTGGGAAAATTCAAGGGTTCTTGAATGGCCCAAATTTCGTCATGTTGGTGAGGCGGCAGGATATGACAGGGGTCGCCAACGGCTATCCAGCCGATGGGCACCGTCTCACCGGTTGGCAGCACCGTTCCAAGGTGCACCACGCCATGAATACGCACTTCCGCTCCTTCGCCAACATGGCTCCCCGTGAACACGGAACATCCAGTAGCAAGGAAGACATGGTGTTCAATCACGCAGCCGGTGAGATGCGCATGAGGACCAACCAGGACATTGTCGCCTAACGTCAGCGGATGTCCGGGTGTGCCACGCAGCACTGCATTTTCCATCACAACGCAATTCGCGCCTATTTCGACGGCCCCTCCCGCTGCGGTGATGACCGCCCCCAA